>DATLZA010000089.1 GCA_035574235.1 Planctomycetota bacterium
CCCCGACTGCGAAATCGCCACCACCAGCGTCTCCGGCCCGAAGGGGGAATCCCCGTATCGAAGCTCGCTCGAAAGCCCCGCCTCCGCCGGCAGCCCCGCAAGCTCCTCCACCGCCACCTTCCCCACCAGGGCCGCGTGCCAAGCCGTCCCGCACCCCGCCAGCACCACCCGCTTCAGGCGCCCCACCGGAAGATCCAGCTCCCCTCCCAGCCCTTCCTCCCGCCCGGCGAATTCCGCCGCCAGCGTCTGCGGCTGCTCGTGGATCTCCTTGAGCATGAAATGCGCATAGCCCCCCTTGGCCGCCCCCTCCGCCTCCCACGAAATCTCTAGGGGACGGCGCCGGCGGCGCTCGAAGCCGCGCCCGAAAATCTGGACCCCGTCCCGGTCCACTTTGGCGACCTCGCCCTCCTCGAGGGGAACGATCCGCCGCGTGTACGGCAGAAGGGCCGAAAGATCGCTCGCCAGAAAATTCTCCCCCTCGCCCAACCCGAGCACGAGAGGACAGTTCACCCGCGCCGCGACCAGAAGCCCCGGGTAATCCGCGAAAATGACCCCCAGGGCGAAACTCCCGCGGATCCGCTCCAGCGCCATCGTCACGGACCGCAGCGGATGCCCTCCGAGCTTGCGGTAGAAATGTTCCACGAGGTGCGGGATGACTTCCGTGTCCGTCGCGGAACCGAAGCGGTGGCCGCGCAGCTCGCGGCGAAGCTCCTGATAGTTCTCGACGATGCCGTTGTGGACGACGGCGATCCGCCCGTCGCAGGAGCGGTGGGGATGGGCGTTTTCTTCGGTCACGCCGCCGTGCGTAGCCCACCGCGTATGTCCCAACCCGGACGAACCCCGCAGCGGACGGGCCCTCAGGCGCTCCACGAGCGCGTCGATCCGCCCGGGGGCCCGCGCCACGTCCAGACCGCGGCCGTTCTGGACCACGACTCCGGCCGAGTCGTATCCCCGATACTCCAGGCGCCGGAGCCCGTCGAGGAGAACCCCGAGCGCCTCCCGGCCGCCGACATATCCGACGATGCCGCACATAGGTCTGCGCGTCCCGATGCGAAACTCGAATCCCCCGGGAGAATCGCGGGGAATTCTACCATCCGACCGCGGCGAAAGCGACAGGCTCGGCCGCTCGTTTGACATCCCGCCGCGGGGCCGATAGCCTCCTCTATTCATGACGGTCGTGGGTCGACTGGCTCCGAGCCCCACCGGCTCTCTTCATCTCGGCAACGCGCGAACCTTCCTCTGGGCGTGGCTCTCCGCCCGCAGCCGCGGCGGAAAGGTCCTCCTGAGAATCGAGGATCTGGATACTCCGCGGGTCAAGCCGGGAGTCGTCGAAAAGATGATCGACGACCTCGCGTGGCTGGGTCTGGACTGGGACGGGGAGGTCGTCGTCCAGAGCGCCCGCCGCGCCTACTACCGCGACATCCACGCGCGGCTCGGCGGACGCCTTTACCCGTGCCGGTGCACCCGCGCGGACGTGGCCGCCGCCCAGAGCGCCCCGCACGAGGGAGACGCGGAACCGCGCTACCCCGGCACCTGCCGGACCTACGCGGGCCCGGCCGTCTGCTGGCGCTTCCGCGTGGATCCCGGGCCGGTCACGTTCGAAGACCGCCTCTTCGGGTCCCAATCGATCGACGTGGCCGCGACCGTGGGGGACTTTGTGGCCGCCAAGGAGCCCGACCGCCCCGCCTACCAGCTCGCCGTCGTGGCCGACGACGTGGCCCAGGGCGTCACCGAAGTGGTCCGCGGCGACGACCTGCTTCCTTCGACCGCCCGCCAGATCCTGATCTACCGCGCGCTCGGGGCGACCCCGCCGGCATGGGCGCACGTCCCGCTCATCGTGGGCCCGGACGGAAAGCGGCTGGCCAAGCGGCACGGCGACGCGAGGATCGCGACGCTGCGGCAGCGCGGCGTGTCTCCGGAACGGATCGTCGGGGCGCTGGCCGAGTGGTCCGGGCTGGGGTCGGGGAAGGCCCGGCCCGGGGATCTCCTGGAGCGCTGGTCCTGGGAGCGGGTGTCCCGGAAGCGCGTGATCCTGACGCCCGACCTTCTTCGCGGCGTAGCGGAGCCGTGACCGCATAACGCGCCGTCCTTGGCGCCGTCTACACGGACGGCGGCCGCGCCTGCCGCGCCGCCGGGAGGTGTGCGCATGAAGGGGGCTGTCTCGCGGGGGCTGGTCCTGGCGGCGGCGCTTCCCCTGGGGGCCGCCTGTGCGAGCGTGTTCCAACCCGGAGTTTCCCGCCAAGAACTGGAAGACGGCGGATATCTCAAGTATGCCCTCTTCGAGTACGAGCGGGAGGGCACGACGTACGTCTGGATCCCCACCTGGCGGGAAAAGCCGGCCAAGCGGATCCTCTTCGGCGGGCTCGTGGCCGACGCCGAAGCCGATCCCGACGGCGCCAAGAGCATCCTCGAATTCCGGGACGGCAGGCTTCTGCGCATCCGGCACCTCGGGACCGACCGGCACGCCTGGGTGGAGGCGCTCCACGAGCCGGGGGCGGAGGCGCTGGGCGCGGAGGGGGCGCCCGCCTGGCGGGAGGCGATCCTGGCGCGGCGCGTGGAGCGGGGAATGCCCCTCGAAGCGGTGCTCCTTTCCTGGGGTGTGCCGCCGCTCGGATCCGAATGGAACCCCGACGTGTACATGACCGCCGCGGATCTGCGGCGGGCCCGGCGGTTGTGGTACCCGGCGGACCCGTCCACGGGCCGCCCCGTCACGGTGAAGCTGGACCCGGAGGGGCGCGTGGAATCCGTCGAGGACGGCCCGCCGGCCGACCCCCGCTGGCGCTCCTGGAGCGGCGGCCGCACGTGGGTCTGGTAAGCCCCGCGCGCC
>DATLZA010000090.1 GCA_035574235.1 Planctomycetota bacterium
TCCGCCTCGTCCCCGCCCACCCCCAGGTCCTCCTCGAACGCGCCCGCCTCCGCCGAGCCGCCGGGCATCCCGAGGACGCCCGCCGCGACCTCGAGGAAGCCCGCCGCGCCGGCGGCCCCGCCGCCGCCGACGCCTTCGCCAACGAAGCCGTCCGCGTCCTCAACCTCGGCCGCCCCGCCGAGGCCGAACGCCTCTTCGAAAACGCCGCCGATCTCGATCCCGCCAACGCCCGCGCCTGGCTGGGCCTCGGACGCGCCCGCATGGAACTGCGCCGCTGGGAGGGCGCCGCCGAGGCCTTCGCCCGCGCCGCCGAGCTCCGGCCCGACGACGCCGAAATCCACTACCACCGCGGCAACGCCCTCTTCGCCCTCTCCCGCCTCGAGGACGCCTTCGCCGCCTACGACCTCTCCCTCCGCCTGGACGACACCCGCGCCGCCGCCTGGGCCGCCCGCGGCATCCTCCACCACCGCCTGTTCCGCGACTTCGACCGGGCCGACGCCGACTTCCGCCGCGCTCTCGAACTCGACCCCACCCTCGACTCCGCCTGGCTCAACCGCGGCCTCCTCTACCGCGACTTCCGCCGCCTCCCGGAAGCCGAACGGGACCTCCGCCAGGCGCTGCGCCTGCGCGCCGGACCCGAGGGCCTCCAGGCCCTCGGCCAGGTCCTCGCCGACCAGGGATCCTACGACGCTGCCCTCGACGCCTTCTCCAAGGCCCTCCTCCTCTGCCGCGACGACGCCCTCCGCCGCCGCATCGAAGCGGACGCCGAACGCGCCCGCGACGCGCGCGACAAGGAGCGCCGGGAGGGCCCCCGATGACGCGCCTCCCCGCCGCCCTTCTGGCGCTCCTGGCCGCCTGCGGACCCGGCCGCCCGGAGCTTCCCGACTCGGCGCTCGAGGCCTATCAGCGCGGCGACTTCGAACGCGCGGAAACCCTTCTCGGCTCCCCCGCGGATCCCGAGTCCGCCCTCCTCAAGGCGCGGATCCTCCTCCTCCGCAACCACCCCGGCGAGGCGGCCCGGATTCTCCTCCCCTTCACGCGGGGGCGGCACGACGTCTCCGTCGAGACGCTCCTCCACCAGGAGCTCGCCCTGGCCGCCCTGCGGGCCGACGACTTCGCCGCCGCCGCCCGCGCGTTCCACTTCCTGGGCGAGACGGTCGCCGCCCGCAAGTACGACACCCTCGCCCGCCGCGTGGGCTACGTCTCCGAGCTGGACGGCCCCGAAGCCGCCGCCGATCTCCTCTCCGCCGACCCTGTCCCCCTCGTCGTCGCCGACGCCAACGGCGTCTCGGGCCTTTTCCTCGTGGACACCGCCCTTGACGAAGTCCTCCTCGACCGCGACTTCGCCCGCAAGGCGCGCGCGGCCACCGTGGGACTCCAGGCGGGCGCCTTCCGCCGAAGCTACGACGAAGCGATCCTCGAGTCGCTCGAGATCGGACGCCTCCGCGTCCGCAACGTGCCCGCCCGGCTCGGCGCCGTTTCCGCCCCCGAAGGCGTCCGCGCGGACGGCGCGATCGGTCTTTCGCTCCTCCTGCGCTTCGACTTCACGCTCGACCTGCGCCGCGGAAGGCTCGTGTTCCGCCGGCCCGCCGGCCCTTCGCCCCTCCCGCGCGGAGTCCCGGCCTTCTGGGCGGGCGACCGAACCCTCCTCGTGCGCGGCTCCCTCAGGGACGGAACCCCGGCGCTCGCCGCCGTGGCCTCGAGCCTGCCCGGAACGACGATCGCCGCCTCCCCGGCGGTCGCCGAAGGGACGGAATTCCGTCTGGGGGGGCTTTCGCTTTCCGTGCCGCGCTCGGCGCCGGCCGCCTTTCCGGAGAACCTCGGCGGCGCCTTCGGATTTCCGGTGCACTTCGTCCTGGGGGCCGGAGCGCTGCGCGGCCGCGCTCTGCGGGTGGATCCCCGGTCAATGACCGCGGCGCTCGACTAGGGCCCGTCCGGGCGGACGGGTGAGCACCCGCCGGACGGCGTCCTTCCAGCCCGCGTACAGCTCCTCCGCCCGCCGCCGCGCAAGCCGCGGCCGGAAAACGCGCTCCGGCGGCGGCACGAGCTTCTTCACCGACGCCCACACCCCGGCTCCGAGCCCCGCCAGGAACGCCGCCCCCAGGGCCGTCGAATGGAGATTCCGCGGACGCACCACCGGCGCCCGCAGGAGATCCGCCTGGAATTGCAGGAGAAAATCGTTCGCCGCCGCGCCCCCGTCCACCCGCAGCGACCGCACCCGGACGCCCCCCGCGTCGATCACGTCCCGCGTCTGATAGGCGATCGCTTCGAGCGCCGCCCGCGCGATCTCCGCCCGGCCCGAACCGCGCGTCAGCCCCAGAATCGCCCCCCGCGCCCCCATGTCCCAGTAGGGCGCCCCCAGTCCCACCAGGGCCGGCACGAAATAGACGCCCCCCGAGGAGGAAACCGAACGCGCCAGACGCTCCGTCTCCGCCGCCTTCCGCACGATCCCCAGCATGTCCCGCAGATACTGGATCGCCGCGCCGGCCACGAAGACCGCCCCCTCGAGCGCGTACACCGCCTCGCCCCGCGGCCCGCACGCCAGCGTCGTCAGAAGCCCCGCTTCCGAGTCGATCCGCCGGCGCCCCGTGTTGACGACGAGAAACCCTCCCGTGCCGTAGGTGTTCTTCATGGACCCCGGATCGACGCACCCCTGGCCGAAAAGGGCGGCCTGCTGGTCCCCCGCGCAGCCGAACAGGGGGATCTCCCGGCCGAAGTGGCCGCGCGCGCACGACCCGTAGGAGGCCGTGGAACCCCGCACCTCGGGAAGCATCCGCCGCGGAATTCCGAAAATCTCCAGAAGCTCGTCGTCCCACCGCCGACGGTCGATGTCGAAAAGCAGCGTCCGCGAGGCGTTCGTGGGATCCGTCGCGTGCACCCGGCCGCCGGAGAGGTTCCAGAGCAGCCACGTGTCGATCGTTCCGAAGCAGAGATCGCCCCGCGGCCGGACGTGCCGCAGGATCCACGCCGCCTTCGTCGCGGAAAAGTAGGCGTCCGGCACGAGCCCGGTCTTGCGGCGAAGAAGCGGCTCCAGCCCCCGGCGGCGCAGATCCTCGCAGTCGGGCGCCGTGCGCCGGCACTGCCAGACGATGGCGTTGTGGACCGGCCGGCCGGTCCTGCGGTCCCAGATCACCGTGGTCTCGCGCTGGTTGGTGATCCCGATCGCCGCCACGTCCCGCGCCCGTCCCAGCACGCGCGCGATCAGGCGCCGCGTCACCCGCCAGATCTCCGCCGGATCGTGCTCCACCCATCCGGGCCGGGGATAGATCTGGCGGAACTCCGAGTAGGCGCGGTCCACGATCCGCCCGCGCTCATCCACGAGCACGGCGGAAACCCCCGTGGTCCCCTCGTCCACCGCCACCACGTGCGCCATTCATCCCCCGAGTCGCCGCAGGATGGAATGCCACGGAAAGTTCCGGCCCGGCGTCGCCTCCCGGGCGCGCTCGGCCCAGCGCCGGTCCCCCGTGGCCAGCGCCAAATAATAGTAAAGGTCGTTCGCGAACGCCCGCGCCACTTCCCGGGCTTCGCGCTCGAGATCCTCCTCCGACCGCTCGGCCGCCAGATGCAGCATGGTCAGACGGACCAGGTGGAGATCGCCGAGCTCCGGATCGATCCGCGCCAGGAAGTCCCGGGCGGTCGCCACCGCCTCCGGCCGCCGCCCCGCTTCCAGAAGCGCCAGGACCCGATAGGAAAGCGCGTCTCCCGCGATCTGCGGATCGGCCACGCCCCCCAGCGCGGCTCCCTCTTCGATCACCCGGACCGCCTGGCCCGCCTCCAGCATCGCCGCCAGCCGAGAGCGGCGGAGCGACAGCCCCAGGCGGGACTCGGGAGCGACGCCGCTCGAGGCGGCGTCCAGAGTCCGCAGCGCGCCGGCGAAATCCCCTTCCTCGCGCAGGCGTCCCGCGCGCAAGAGGGCCCGGAAGCCGGATGCCGCCGGGCGGCGCTCCTCCGGCGGCGACCACGCCTCCAGCGCGGCCTCCGCCTCGGCGGCGCGCCCGAGCGCCACGAGCGCCCGGTACCGCAGCCGCATCGCCTGTTCGTCCGCGGACTCCGGACCCTCGAGCCTTTGGAGCGCCTCCCCGTAGCGTTCCAGATCGATGAGGGCTTCCGCCAGAAGAAGGCACAGGCCGGGATCCGGCGGACCCGTTCCGGCCGCCTTCTCCAGGTGCGCCAGCGCCTCGCGCGCGCGCCCGAGCCGGAGCTTGCCCATCCCGATCGCCCGCCGGGCCGCCGCTTCCGCCGAAGGATCCAGCTCGAGGAGCCGCTCCCAGTGAACCAGGCCCGCCTCGTACGCTCCCAGCTCGTACAGACAGCGCCCCATGAGGAAGCGCAGGCCCGGCGCGTCGGGGTGGCCCTCGAGGGCGGTCCGCAGGCGCTCGCGCGCCTCCCGGAACTTGCGCTCCTGGAAGAGGCGCAGGACGGCCTCCACGAAGGCCCGTTCGGAAGCGCCGGGGGCGAGCGCCGCGGGCTCCGGGCGCGCCTCCGCTCCGGAGCGCGGCCGCGTCGCGAGGTAGGCCCCGGCCGCCGCGAGCGCCGCCGCGGCCGCCCCGGCCAGGAGCGCGCGCCGGCCGCGAAGCGAAAACGCCATACGGGCGGCATTATATCTCTCGCCTCCGCGCGGGGGGACGTTATATTAGGGCTCCGATGCGCCGGGATTTCCTCAAGGGCAACCCCCTGTTCGCCGACCGGGAGACGCTCCTGGCGGAAATCGCGCGCCTGGGCGTGGATATCACGCTGGAGCCGGACGTCCGCGAAACCCTCCGGCCCGCCCGCATCGGCCCCCGCACGGTGGGCAACCGGTTCGTGATCCACCCCATGGAGGGCTGCGACGGGACGCTCGACGGAAAGCCCGACGAAGTCACCTACCATCGCTGGGGCCGGTTCGCCCGCGGGGGCGCCAAGATCCTCTGGGGCGAGGCCTGCGCCGTCGTCCCCGAGGGCCGGGCCAACGCGCGCCAGCTTCTTTTCTCCAGGTCCAACGCGGCGGCGCTCGCGCGCCTGATCGCCTTCGCCCGCGAGGAGCACCGCAAGGCGTGCGGCGCGGACGGCGACTTCCTCGTGGGGCTCCAGCTGACGCACTCGGGGCGTTTTTCCTATCCGACGCCGTCCCTGCTGGTGCGGGATCCGGTGATCGACCCCTTCGCGAGGATCGGAAAGGAGCGCCGCCCCCTCCCGGACGACTTCCCCGTCCTGTCCGACGCCGATCTCGACCGCCTGCAGGACGCCTACGTCGAGGCGGCGCGGTGGGCGCGGGAGGCGGGGTGCGACTTCGTGGACGTCAAGCAATGCCACCGTTACCTCCTGTCCGAAATGCTCGGAGCGCGGACGCGGCCGGGCAAGTACGGAGGGAGCCTCGAGAACCGCACCCGCTTCGCCCGCGAGGTCTTCGCCCGCATCCGTTCCGAGGTCGGCCCGGACCTCCTTCTGGCGACCCGGATGAACGTCTTCGACGCGATCCCGTTCCGCCGCAACCCGGAGACCGGGATCGGCGAACCGGTTCCCGCGCCGCGGCCGTACCCCAACGCGTTCGGCTCGAATCCGGACAATCCCCTCGAGCCCGACCTCCGGGAGCCCCTGGAGGCGATCCGGACGCTGCGCGAGGCGGGGCTTGCGATCCTCAACGTCAGCGCGGGATGTCCCTACTACAACCCGCATTTCGGACGCCCCGCCGACACGCCTCCGCCCGACGGCTACGAGATGCCCGAGCCCGGCCTCGTGGGCGTGGAACGGCACTTCCGGCTGACGGAGGCGATCCAGCGGGCTTTTCCCGATCTGGCGGTGGTGGGCACGGGCTACAGTTACCTGCGCCAGTTCGCCGCGGAAGCGGGCGAATCGAACGTGCGCCGGGGTCGGGTGACGTTCGTGGGACTGGGGCGCGGGGCGATCGCCTATCCGGACTGGGTGCGGGACCTCCAGGAGAAGGGGCGCATGGAGCGGCTCAAGAGCTGCATCACCGTGAGCTACTGCACCACGCTCATGCGCGCCAAGGGCAACGCCCTCGGCCAGTACCCGGCCGGCTGCGTCCCCCGCGATCCGCTGTACGCGAAGTTCCTCCAGGACATCCGCAAGGCGGAAAGGACCCGTTCATGAAACGCTTCCTGGACCGCCTCCGCCCGGGACGACGGATCGAGGGGATCTCGGCGATCTTCCTTCCCTTCGACGCGGCGGGCCGGCCGGACTGGGCCTCCTTCGAAGCGCATCTCGGCCGCACGCGGGACGCGGGGCTCCAGCCCGCCGTCAACATGGACACGGGATTCGGCCCGCAGCTCTCCCCGGAGCAACGCCGGGAGGCGCTCCGCCGGACGCGGCGGGCGCTGGGCTCGGGGCCGTTCGTGGCCGGAGCGTGTCCCTTCGGGGAGGACCCCGATCTGCGCCGCGGGTACGCGAAGGCCGTCGCGGCGATTCTGGACCAGGGGGGAACCCCCATTTTCTTCCAGAGCCCGCTTTTCGCCGCCGGCGGGCCGCGGGAGATCGAGGCGCTCTACCGGAAACTCGCCGCGCCCTGCGAGAAGGCCCTGGCCTTCGAGCTCGGAACCATGTTCGCCCCCTTCGGCCGGATCTACGATCGGGAGACCTGGCGGCGCCTCCTCGGAATCCCCGCCCTCGTCGGGGCGAAGCACTCGTCGCTGTCGCGGTCCCTCGAGCTCGACCGCCTGGAGCTGCGGGACCGCGAGCGGCCCGACTTCCGCGTCTATACCGGAAACGACCTGGCGATCGACATGGTGATGTACGGAAGCGACTATCTCCTGGGGATCTCGACGTTCGATCCCGAGGCCTTCGCGCTCCGGGACCGCTGGTGGGCCGAAAACGACGAACGGTTCTTCGAGCTCAACGACGCGCTCCAGGCCCTGGGCGCCGTGGCCTTCCGGGATCCGGTCCCCGCCTACAAGGACAGCGCGGCGGCGTACCTGCGCCTCACGGGCCGCATGGCCGATCCGCGCCCTCATCCGGAATGTCCGCGGCGGCCTCCGTGGGAGGCGGAGATCCTGGCTCCCCTGGCGCGGCGGATCGACCGGGCCTGCGGACGTCCTTAGGCGGCCGCCCGCTCTCCCCCGCGGCGCACCAGCCACGCCGCGTACGCCGCGAGCACCCCGAGGAACGCCACCATGAGTCCCAGGAAGGCGTATCCGAGCGCGCCGTTCCCCTTCTCGATCTCGAAGTACAGCGTGATGCCCGACAGGGCGAAGAAATACAGCCCCGACAGGGCCAGACCCGCGCGAGAGACCCAGCCGGGACGCAGCGCCGGCGGCAGGAGCGTCAGGTTCACCGCCAGCACGTGGAAGCAGCTGTATCCGAGCGCGTAGTTGGCGATGCAGCCGTAGATCTCCACGAGCCCCTTGGGGCGCGGAATAAAAAGGAGAATGAGCACCCCGAGCCCCACGTACGAGGCCAGCACCCAGAAGTAGAAGAGATTGATCCTCCGCGGGTCCCACCGCTGGAGGCGCCTGGACGCCGTCCAGGCCAGGTCCACCCACCGGCGCACGGTGGAGTCGGCGTCCGAAATCGTATTCGGCACGAGAACGAGTACCGCGCAGACGAGAAGGAGCGTCCCGTAGAACCTGCCGAGTCCGCCGCCGACGGTGCGCTCGACGCCCTGCGCCGTCAACGTCGCCATGGCCCATCCGTCGCCCGCCGCGCCGCGCGGAAGAAACTCCACCGAAAGCATCGCCGGAAGCCCCACGCCGACCAGCGCCCCCGTCATCCAGACCGCCAGCTGTTCGCGCGTCACGTGGCGCACCCATCCGCGCCACCGGGGGAGCGACGCCTCGGTCACCTCGAACACCTTTCCCACGTGGGAGAGTTCCAGGCGCCGCCCGCCGAAGATCGAAGGGATCGCCCCCACCTGGCCGCCCATGCCCCAGCCCTGGTCCCGCGTGTAGCTCGAAACCATCGTGTTCTTGAGCCCGCCGATCCCCGCGATGGCCGCGAACGCCGCCAGCGCGGCGAACGCCTGCGGATCCATGTCCGGAAGCCCCGCTCCGGAAAGCAGCGACGCGAAAAGATTCTCGGTGCCCCCCGACCGCACGGGGACCGTCCCGAACTTGAAAAAGCCCGTTCCGATGTCGATCCACGTGGACGCCGACGAATAGAAGAGCGCCAGGAAGGAAAGCGTCGCGAAGACGACGACGACCTTCACCGTCATGACCGCCTTCACGAAGCTGTAGATCTTCCCGGCCACGACGAGCGGAACGGCCGAAAGGACGTACAGGCCGCACATGATCCCGAGAAGCACCGCCTTGTCGTCCGCAGGACTCGGAAGCCTTCCCGTGGCCAGCGTGTAGACCGGGGTGGCCACGCTCGCCATCTGGTAGGGCATGAGCGATCCGAGGTCCAGGACGAGATACAGGCCCAGCCAGAAGAGCGGCCCCAGGAACGTGCGGAACTTCCCGTTCATGATGGGCTCGCCCGTGTAGAGCGTGTAGCGGCTGATTTCGATGTTGTAGACGGTCTGCGCGAGGATGCTGAGGGTGGTGACCCAGAGGACGCAGCCCCCGTAGCGGCCCGTGTTGACGGGCCCCATGAGCCACTCCCCGCCGCCGATGGCCGCGCCCGCGCAGAGAAGCCCCGGGCCCAGCATTGTCGCCCAGCTCTTGCGGCTCCAGCGCGGGGGCTCGGGAAGCACCCCGACCTCCCAGGGAGGCATCGCGGGGGACCCCGGAGTGGGAGCCTTGAAGGCGGCGGGCATCGCGCCCACGATACCCGCCCCGGGCGGCGCGGGTCAAGCGCCGTCGCGGCGGCGGCACGCCGCCCAAAAAGGCCGCGGAGGGGCCCGGAAGAGGACCTTGGGGCTATAGGAGGTAACAGGTCGGCAACGACTGAGCTTCCGAGCCCCTGCCGCGGACGTTCGGTTCGAATCGAAGATCGCCTTCAAGCGCCGGCGGGCGGCTCCTCCCGGCGCGCCTCGCCGGGGGCCTCGCCTTTCGGGCCGCCTTCGCGGGGCGTCCCGGGAGGAACCTCCGGCGCCTCGATCGGCCCCGGGCCGGTCCGGCCTTCCTCCGCGGCCGACTCGCCGCGCTTCTGCGCCTCCTCCGGAGTCCCGCGGGCCTTCCGGGCCCGGGCGGCCCCGCCCTTCTTTCCCGCCTTCTTCTTGCGCGGATCCTTTTCCGCCATAGCGCGCCTCACCGTTGTCCTTCGGGGTCCCCTCTCCACATCGGTGAGCCGCACCCCGACGGCCACGTTATGAGGAGCCCGCCGTTCCGGTCTCCGCGACCGGAGCGCAAATTCCTTCCGCCTTCCCCCTTCCGCGCGCACAATGGAACCCCATGACTCCCGCGCTCGCGGCCGCCGCCTTCCTGGCCCAGATCCAGGTGCGCGACGAGCCCAAGGACTGGAAGCTCCTGGAGACCCCTCACTTCAACCTTTACTATCCCTCGGACGAGCTCCTTCCCCGGGCCCGCGAGTTCGCCGCGTGGTTCGAAAAGGCCCGCACGGAGCTGGCCGCCCAGACGGGCCACGAGCCCCGCCGCGTGAACGTCTTCCTCTACCGCTCGTTCCACGATCTCCTTCAGGCGAGCTTCCTGGGCTCGCCGCGGGAAGCGGCGCCCCTCTCCGACCGCGTCCGCCGCCCCGCCGCCCTCCCCGACCGCGCCCCGCCCCCGCCCTGGGCCCGCGCCTGCCGCCCGCACGCCCGCTCCCGCGCGCTGGCGCTGGCGGAACCCACCCGCGACCGCATCTTCATCCACTGCCAGGACAGCGACCGGTGGAACTGGTGGTTCGTCAAGCACGAGCTGGCCCACCAGGTCCAGTTCGAGCACCTCTACGCGTTCCGGCTGCCGAGCTGGCTCATCGCGCTCAAGGACCCTCTCGTCCCCGCATGGTTCTGGGAAGGCGGCGCCGACTTCCTGGCCGGCATCTTCGACAGCCGCAAGGACGAGTTCATGCGCGACCTCGCCCGCGAGCGCCTCTACGACCTCAAGGAACTCTTCTTCCCGGACATCCTCAACCCCTACGACTTCCTGGCGATCTACTACCAGGGTTCCTACTTCTGGCGCTTCCTCGAGGAGGCGTACGGCCCCGGCACCGCGCGGCGCGTCTTCGAGCGCTACGACCGGGGAATTCCCGTCGCGTCGCTGCGCCCCCTCAAAGCCGCCACGGACCGCGACCGCGAAACTCTCGAACGCGACTTCGAGGAGCATCTCCGGCGCGGCTGGGCGCCGATCGAGGCCGGCCGCGGCGCGCCCTCCGAGCGCCTCACCGACGTGCGCGCCTATTACCGACGCCGCGCCTGGGGCGGCCGATGGAGTCCCGACGGCCGGCGCCTGGCGTGGGTGAGCGACGAGGACGTCTGGCCGGAGCTTTACGTGGACGGCCGCGGGCTTCTGGGCCTGCGACGCGGCATCGACCTGGGGTTCGTCGTCTCGCCGCCGTCGTGGAGCCCCGACGGGCGCCGCCTCGCGGTGGTCGAATGGACCACGAATCGGGACGACCTTCTCCTCGTGGACGTGGAGGGCGGCACGGAAAGCGTCCGGCTCCCCTTCGACGAGATTTACGATCCCGCGTGGTCCCCGGACGGCGGGCGGATCGTCTTCTCCGCGCTTCTCCACGGGACGAGCGACCTCTGGGCCTGGCACCTGGCCGACGGGCGCCTGGAGCGGCTCACCGACGACGCGGCCGCGGACCGCGCCCCCGCCTGGAGCCGGGACGGCCGCCTGGCCTGGATCAAGGAGATCGAAGGCCGCACGATTCTCCATGTGGACGGACGGCCCGTGACCCGCTCCTGGGCGCTCCTCGAATACCCGCAGTGGTCGCCCGACGGGAAATCGATCGTCCTGGCGGCCGACGTGGACGGCGTGTGGGACGCCTTCGAGGTGGATCCCGGGACGGGCCGCGCCCGGCGCCTCACGCGTTTCCGGGGCGGCGTTTCCTACCCGGCGTATCACCCCGACGGGTCGCTCGTCGTCACCTACTACGAAGGCCGCGGCCAGGATCTTTATCGCGTGCGGCCCGAGCCGCAGGAGGAGCCTCGGTTCGACCAGGAGGAGCGCCGTTCCTGGTACGACGCCTTCCGCAAGCCGCCCCCCCAGGGGGAACCGGCCGAAAAATCGCGCGTCTGGGGCGTCCACTGGCTCATGTTCCCGGTCACAAGCGCCTCGCTTCTGACGCCGGGGGTCGAGTTCTCCTTCGGGGACCGCGACGCCGAGAACACCCTGACCCTTTCGGCCGCCGGGGCGTCGAGCCGTCTCTGGACGGCCTCCGCCACCGTCGCCAACACGCGCTGGCGGCCCACGATCGGCGCGCGGGCCGCCGGGGGGCGGCTCGGGGACCTCACCGAGATCCGCGGCGAGCCCTTCGTGGAGCTTCCCCTCTGGCCCACGATCGCCACGGGCGCCGGATGGGTGGCGCGGTACCGCGACCAGGAGGAAGAGGAGATTCCCGACCCGCACGTCTTCGACAGCGGTCCCACCGTGTCGCTTTTCTTCTCCAACCGGACCGGCTACCGCACCTGGGATTCCTCCTGGGGTTTCGCCTTCGGAGCCACGGCTTCGTTCTTCCGGGAGGACTTCGGCGGCGACCGCGACCTCAACGAATACTTCGGCTTCCTCGAAGGGGCCCGCGATCTGGCCCAGGACTGGACGCTCTGGGGACGGGTCGCGTACGAGAAGCTCGTGGGGCCCGCGTTTCTCGAGGCGGAGATTCTCGAGCTGGGGGACGTTCTTCGCGGGGCGGAGGACCTCGAGGGCCTGGAGCGGGGGGTGGTGTCCCTCGAATTCCGGTTTCCCCTCTGGAGGGATCTTCTCTGGAAGCCTCTGGAGCTGATCGGCCTGGGCGAGTGGCTGATCCTGAAGGACCTCCGCGGGTTCGCGTTCGGGCAGGCCGGCTACGCCGGAACGGAGCCCCGGCAGGCGTGGGACGACGACTTCGGGGCGGTATCGGCCGGGCTGGGGCTGCGCCTGGATTTCTCGTTCATGCTCTGGCCGCTCGTGAATCTCCGGGTCCCCACGCGGATCGAGGTCTGGGGCGCGATCGTCGGGCAGGACGAGGACGACCCGCGCGGCGCGGTGGGCGGCGGGTTCGCGGTGGGTTTTTGACGGAAGGCGGGCGATGCGCGCGGGACGGGCGGGACCCGCGAGGATCGCCCCGGCGGCCTGCACGGGGATCCGCGTGGCTTGCGCGGGAAGAAGGCCCCTCCGAACCCGGCCGCCTATTCCCGCGCCGGCTCGGCGTGCGCGTAGCCGGCGAAGACGTCCGCCACCTTTCCCTCGGCCGCGTCGCCGCCGTGGACGTAAACGCGGTACCTCAGGACCACCGACTCGCCCGGCCCCAGCGTCTGCTCGCCCTTGCGGTCCAGTCCCTTGGCCTCCGTCACGTACCACGGATTGGCCGCGAAAAGCCCGTACGCCCGCACGTGCCAAGTGGTCGGGTACCGGAAGCTCGACGGGTGATTGAAGACCGCCACGCCGATCTTCCTTCCGTTCACCTCGGCCGAGTAATCCACCCACGGGGCCGCCGCCGCGCGGATCGCCTTTTCCCCGCGGTTGCCGAGCGCGTCGGTCATGAGGTCCGGCGCGTCCCCCTTGCGGCTCAGCTCCGCGGCCACGCGCACGGCGAAGCTCCCCTCCTTGGCCATCCGGGGGTTCGTCCCGAGCGCGACGGGGGCGGCCCCCGCCCGCAGCGTGATCGTCCAGTCGAGGACCGCATCCTCGCCGGCGTTCAGGATCCGCACGTCCTGGATCTCGACGAGGTCCTCTCCCCAGGCGTTCTCGACGGCCAGTCGCGCGCAGGCCGGGCCGGCCTCGCGCGCGAGGATCCGCCGGTGCGTGATCGGAACCTTGGCCCAGTAGTCCCGGCCGTTCACGTCCCCGAACGCGTGGTAGATGCCCGAGTGATGAGGATGGTCGCGCGCCTCGCCGGGTCGATCCTCGATCGGAAATCCGCGCAGGACGTTCGCCCCGCGCGCCACGAGCGGATAAAAGCAGGGCTTCCGATGCGTCGTTCCCGCGACGGGGTAAAAGCGGGTGATTTCCCGATCCGGCGCGCGCACCGAAACGATCCCTCCCTCCAGGTCCGCCAGCGCCAGACCCGGGAGTTTCGACGCCCCCGGGCGGATCACGAACCTCGGACGGGCGCCCGCCGGAACGAACGGCACGAGCCACCGGACGACCCGGCCTTCCGTCTGGCTGGGAACCGGCCGGCCCTGTTCGTCGGCGACCTCGCAGGGAACGCCCACGCGCTCGGGGACCGGAGTCTCCAGAAGCAGCCAGCGGCGGTCCTTTTCGTGAGGCGCCAGCGTCACCGCGGCGTCGTCGGCCGCCGCGGGAAGCGCCGCCAGGAGCGCGGCCCCGAAGACGAGCGTTTTCATACGTTCTCCGGCACCACGAACGGCTTGCGGTACTCGCGCCGCAGCAGCGCCGTCGCCGCCGCGTCGTTGACGAAAGTCTCCGTGCGCGAATCGAACTCCAGCGCCCGCCCGACGCGCACCGGGGTGCGGGCCGCCTCCAGGCCGTTTTCCACGAGGTGCTCCCGCATGCGCCGGTAGGCTTCGTTGGCCTCCTCGTGCGCCCCGAAGGGGGCGTCCTGCGAGAGCGGACGCAGTTCCCCCAGGCGATACGAGATGTTCCCCAGATGGCACAGCGACGTCGACAGGTGTCCCTCGAGCACCTCGGAATTCAGCCGCGCGCGGTCGCGGGCCTTGACCGCGTCGGCGAAGTTCCGGAAATGGTCCCCCGACCCGCTGAAGCGCTGCACCAGCTCCCCCCTCAGATCGAACGCCGCCATGCCCGAGATGCTCGAGGCCACGTAGCCGTTCTCGCAATGGAAGACGTTCCCCATCGCGACGTCCTTGTACTTTCCGGTCGGAAGCCCCCGGACCTCCTGGAGGATCTGCGCGTCGCCGTAGTCATAGAGGACGATCTGCGTGTTCGGCGTCTGGCCGTCGTCTTCGTAGCCCAGGCGGCCGCCGACGCTGAGGATCCGGCGCGGATGCTCGGACTTTCCGAGCGCCCACCGCGCCATGTCGAGGTAGTAGATGCCGTTGTTGGCGAGTTCCCCGCCGCCGTAGTCCCAGTTCCAGTGCCAGTTGTAGTGAAACCGGTTCGGATTGAACGGCCGTTCGGGGGCGGGGCCGAGCCAGAGATCGTAGTCCACGCCGGGGGGTACGGGCCCGTCGGGCTTCTTGCCGATCGAGCCGCGCCGGTTGTAGCAGAGCCCCCGCGCCAGGAGAATCCGGCCGAACTTCCCCGATTTCAGGAACTCGACGGCGGAACGGGCGCTCTCCAGGGAACGCGGATAGTTGCCCATCTGCACGAGGCGATCGTACTTGCGGGCGGCCTCCACGAGCTTGCGCTGTTCCCACAGATTGTGCCCCAGCGGCTTTTCGACGTAGACGTCCTTGCCCGCCTGCACCGCCCAGAGGGACGCCAGGACGTGCCAGTGGTTGGGCGTCGCGATCGAGACGACGTCCACGGTCTTGTCTTCAAGAAGTTTCCGGATGTCCGCGTAATGCTGCGGCTTGCGGCCGGTCCGCCGCTCGACGGCCCCCATCGCGTCGCCGACCACGTTGGAATCCGGGTCGCAGACGGCCACGACCTCGGCGTCGGGAAGAGCCGACCACTTGGAGACGTGCACCCGACCCTGCCCGCGCACGCCGACGACCGCCACGCGGAGCCGCTCGTTGGGTCCGGCCCGCCGCGGAGCGGGTCCCGCCGCCGCCGCCGGAAGGGCGGGCAGGGCCGCCGCCGCCAGGAGGGACTCTGCCAGGAATTCGCGCCTCGTGGATCCGCGCATCGCGAAGGTCTCCTCGGAAAGAAAGGGGGGACGGCGGCCGGGGAGGGCGGGAGGGGGGACCTCCCCGGCCGCGCGACTAGGGGATCAGACGTTCTCGGGCACCACGAAGGGTTTGCGGTACTCGCGCGTGAGGAGCTTGTTGGCTTCCTCGTCTCCCACGAACCGCTCGGTCTTGGGATCGAGCGTCAGGAGCCGGCCCACGCGAAGCTGGGTGAGATCAGCCTTCACGCCGTTCTGCGCGAGGTGCTCCTTCATGCGGTTGAAGGTCTCGGTGGCCTCGTCGTGATCCGGGAAGGGGTTGGACTTGTACATCGCCTCGAGCTTGCCGAGCCGGTAGGAGATGTTGCCCAGATGGCACAGCGCGCTCGAGAGGTGTCCTTCCTCGATGTCGGCCGTCAGGTCCTCGCGGCGGCCGGAGCGGACGGCGTCCACGAAGTTGCGGAAGTGATCGCCGTCGCCGCCGCCGAAGTGCTCGATCTTTTCTCCCTTCAGATCGAACGCCGTGGCGCTCGTGTAGGTCGGGTTGACGAGGTAGCCGTTTTCGCAGTGGAAGACGACGCCGATCTTCGCCCCGCGGTAGGCTTCGGTCTCCAGCCCGCGCACCTCGAAGAGGATCTGGACGTCGCCGTAGTCGTACAGGCAGAGCTGGGTGTTGGGGGTCTCTCCGTCGTCTTCGTAGCCGAAGCGGCCGCCCACGGAAATGACCTTGTTGGAGAGCGCGTTCTTCCCCACACCCCACCGGGCGATGTCCATCTGATGGATGCCCTGGTTGCCGAGGTCGCCGTTGCCGTAGTCCCAGAACCAGTGCCAGTTATAGTGGAACCGGTTCGGGTTGAAGGGCCGTTCGGGGGCGGGGCCGAGCCAGAGGTCGTAGTTCACGCCGGGGGGCACCGGGCCGTCGGGCTTCTTGCCGATCGAGCCGCGGCGCTTGTAGCAGAGGCCCCGGGCGAGCTTCACCTTGCCGAGCTTCCCCTCCTGCAGGAACTGGATGGCCCGGCGCAGGCCCGCGGAGGAGCGGCATTGAGTGCCCGTCTGGCAGATCTTGTTGTACTTGCGGGCGGCCTCCACGATCTTGCGGCCTTCCCAGACGTTGTGGCTGACGGGCTTCTCCACGTAGACGTGCTTGCCCGCCTGGAGGGACCAGATGGAAAAAAGCGCATGGGTGTGGTTGGTGGTGGCGATCGAGACGGCGTCGATCGTCTTATCCTCGAGCATCTTTCGGATGTCCTGGTAGAAGGCGGGCTTCTTTCCGCTGCCGCGCTCGGCGGTCTTCATCGCCTGATCGATGACGTTCTCGTCGATGTCCACGATCGCGGCGACCTGGACGTCCTTCATCTTGGCGAAACCGCTCACGTGGGCCAGGCCCCGGCCCTTGACGCCCACGACGGCCACGCGCAGGATCTCGTTGGCTCCGACGGGACGGGAGGGTCCCGCCGCCGAGGCGAGCCGGGGCGCGGACGAGGCGGCCGCGGCGGCCGCGGCGGACAAGAGAAACTCTCGACGGGAAAACTCGCGCATAGGATTCCTCCAGATCGGGCGATCCCGCTCCCCCGGAACCCGATTCCTACTATTAGATACGCCCTGCGATCGGGCCCGTGTACCGATCCTGCGATTATAGCGCGGGGGCGCCGGCCGTTGCACGAGGTTGCGCCGGCCGTTTAGAATCCGGGCGATGGCCGCGCCGCGCGTCCGCGTTCTCGAGTGGGAGCTCTTCCTCCGGCCCGTGCGGACGCGCCTGCCCTTCCGCTACGGAAGCGCGGTCGTCACCGGAGCGCCGGTGGCGCATCTGCGGCTGCGGGTCGAGGTGGACGGAGGCGCGGTCGGCGGCGTCAGCGGCGCGATCCTTCCGCCGCTCTGGTTCGACAAGTCCCCCGGCCGGACGCACGAGCGGGACATTCAGGACCTTCTGCGCTCGGCGAGGACCGCCGCGGAGGTTTATCGGGAGGCCGGCGCGGCGGACCCTTGGACGCTTCATCGGACCGCGGCGCCCCGCGTCCGG
The DNA here is from genome assembly GCA_035574235.1 of Planctomycetota bacterium. NCBI lineage: Bacteria > Pseudomonadati > Planctomycetota > Planctomycetota bacterium. The sequence goes on from DATLZA010000090.1 coordinate 16,724, forward strand.
GAGGAGCTTTCCGATCTCAACGATCTGACGGCCGGATTCGGAGCGGCGCTTGTGGATCTGGCGGTCGCCGACGCCGTCTGCCGCGCGACGGGCCGGACGTTCCACCGGGCGCTGCGGGAGGATCTTCTGGGCTTCGGCCCGCTTCCCCTCCCGGAGCGGCCGCGGCGGAGAATCTTCGTCCGCCACACCGTGGGACTGGCCGATCCCCTCGACGGCACGGAGGGGGCGCCGCGCGCCCACGACGGTCTGCCGGAGACGCTCGAGGAAGTGGTCCGCGCGTACGGGGTGCGCTACTTCAAGGTGAAGATCTCGGCCGATCGCGAAGCGACGCTCGACCGGCTGAGGCGCGTGGCGGCGGTGCTCGACCGGACCGCGGGCCCGTACCGAGTGACGCTGGACGGAAACGAACAGTTTCACACCCCGGAGGAAGTCGGCCGTCTCATGGACGCGCTCGAGGCGGATCCCGCCCTGCGGAGATTCTGGCGGCGGACGCTCTGGGTGGAGCAGCCGCTGGAGCGCGGGGCGGCGCTCGAGCGGCCGCTCGGGGACCTGGCGCGGCGGAAGCGTTTCCTCATCGACGAGTCGGACGGAACGGACGACGCGGCGGAGCGGGCGCGGGCGCTCGGGTACGCCGGGGTGTCGGTCAAGAGCGCCAAAGGGCTCTACCGGGCGCTTCTGAATTTCCGGAGGATGCGGACCGCGGGCGGGATTCTGTCGAGCGAGGATCTCATGAACCTGCCCGTCGTGCCGCTTCACCAGGACCTGGCGCTGGCGGCGGCGCTGGGGATCGCGCACAGCGAGCGCAACGGCCATCACTACGTGCGGACGTGGGAGGTTCTCTCGGCGCGGGAAGGCCGCGCGGCGCGGGAGGAGTATCCGGCGCTCTACACGGACGGGCCGGCGGGAGGGCCGCGCCTGCGGATCGAGCGGGGGGCGCTGGATCTTTCGGACGTCAACGCGTACGGGTTCGGGGTGCGTTCGGAGCCGGACGCGGCGGCGCTCGATCCCGGGCGCGGGTAAGGACGGCTTGCCTTTGGATACTTTACATGTTATAATTTATCCGCTCAGAGATTTTCGGAGAGAGGGGACCATGACGAACACGCTTTCGCGTCGCGCCTTCCTTCTGGGCTCGGCCGCCGCGGGGGTCGCGGGGCTTTCGGCCGGCTGCGTCAGCAACCCCGCCCCCACGCTCGAGGCCGCGGCCGACCGGACGCTCGCGGTGCCGGCGGCGCTTTCGAAGCCCGGCTCCCAGGTGAAGGTCCGCCTGCCGGGCGGCGGCGACGTCGTGCTCCTCTGGCGCACGGAGATCGGCTTCGGGGCGGCGGCGCTGGCCTGCGCGCACTGCGGAGCCGACGTCTTCTACAACGCCCAGACCGGAACGCTCGACTGCACGACGGGCACGTCGCGCTACCGCCTGGACGGCACCGTCCTCAAGGGGCGTTCCCGGATCCCCCTGCGGGCGTATCTCGTGGACCTGGCGGGAGAGCGCCTGAAAATCCTCGGGTGACGCGCCCCCGGGGCGCGCTCCCGGTTCGTCCCTGCCGGTCCGCGGAGAAACTCCGGCCGCGAACTTACGCCGTCAGCCCCGGACCCGAAAGAATCCCCGTCTCGATCCGGCCGGCGCGCACCGTGAACACGCCCGGAAAGCGCTCCGCCCAGCCGGCGTTGGCCGACGGACAGTACTGCCGCGCATTCCCCTCGATCGCGGTCACGGGCCCCACGTGCGCCGCCAGCGCCGCCGACTGGAGAAACGAAAGCCCCGGACAGGTCAGATCCTGGACGCACAGGAACATGCCGAATTTCTGCGCCGCCGCCGCCATCAGAAGCGACTGCCCCTGCCCCTTGCACGCCTTGAGCGCCACCCCCGAATACCCCTGCTCCCGCGCCAGAAGCAGGCTCTCGTAATCCACCAGCGACTCGTCGATCACCACCGGCTTCAGGCGCGCCGCCCGATGCATGCGGTTCTCCGGGTGCGCCCGGAGATCCCGCGCCGTCGGCTGCTCCACGTACGCGGTCCGCTCGAACGCCGCCGGACTCCGCTCCCGCACCTTCCCCAGGACCTCGAGCAGATACTCCACGTTCGGACACTGCTCGTTGAAGTCGAGCGAATACGTCCACGGCCCCTCCGGCCGCGCCTCCGAAGCCGTCCGGTCCACCGCGACGATCCGATCCACGTCCCAGCCGGCGTCGTTCCCGTTGAGCTTGATCTTGAGGTGCGTGAGCCCGTCCCGCGCGATCCACTCCGCCAGCGTGTTCGGCAGCCCGTCCTCGACCCGCTCCCGCACGTCCGCCGCCGTCAGAGGATCGAGCGCCCCCACCAGGTGATAAAGCGGCAGGAAGGGCTTCGGCCGCTCCTGGACGTACGCGGAAAGAAACTCCCCCCGGAACCGCTCGTCCAGATACCGCGACAGGTCGTGCTCCAGCCACCCCGGCCCGTAGCACGCCCAGACCGGGCGCCCGTAGAGCCGACCGTACGCGTCGTGAAGCGCCGCGTCGAACGGACTCGCGCAGACCAGCGTCGCCAGGGCCGGCACGGGCTCCGGAAGCTCCCGCGAAACCTCCTCCGCCAGGCGCCTCCACTCCGGCTCCCAGCGGTGGCCGAGCTCGACCGGATGCCCCTCGTCCCCCAGCTCCGGCAGGCGCCGCGCGATTTTGTCCGCCACCGCCTCCATCGCCGCCCGCGTCCGGTCCGGCCCCGCCCGCTTCGAGGGAAACGCCCACACGTTCCCCAGCGGCATCGCTCCCGTTCCCCACTCCGACCGGCCGGCGCGATCCTCCACCCGCACCCGCGCCGTCAGGATCGTCGCGTGCGTCGTGGGAACGCCGCCGAACTTGAGCGGCGTGCGGTAGGCGACCCGCTCCTTGCGGATCTCGACCTCCCGGACCCGGACGTGCGCCGGAAGCACCATCGACCCGCATTGTACCTTGTCCGGATTTCTGGACCAGAATTCCTCCGTCTGGTACAAGGGCCCGATGACTCAAGGCAAACCCGCATCCCCCGGCGCCGAGCCCGCGCCCCAGGGCAAATGGATGGCCCTCCTGGCCGCCTTCCTGGGCTGGATGTTCGACGGCATGGAGATGGGCCTCTTCCCGCTGGCCGGACGTCCGGCCCTCCGGGAGCTCCTGGCCGCGCGCACCGACCCCTCGGAGCTCGAACCGCTGGTGCAGGCCTGGTTCGGCTGGATCATCGCGGCCTTCCTCGTCGGCGCCGCCGCCGGCGGCATCCTCTTCGGCTGGATGGGCGACCGCATCGGCCGCGTCAAGGCCATGATCTGGAGCGTCCTGACCTACTCGGTCTTCTCGGGCCTCTGCGCGCTGGCCGCCGCGCCGTGGCAGATCGGCGTCCTGCGCTTCATCGCGGCGCTCGGCATGGGCGGCGAATGGTCCCTGGGCGTGGCCCTCGTCATGGAAATCTGGCCCGCCCAGTCCCGGCCGATCCTCGCCGGCCTCATCGGCGCGGCCGCCAACGTGGGCTTTCTTCTGGCGGGCCTGCTCGGCCTCCTGGTCCCCTCCGCCGAGGGCGGCTGGCGGACGATCTTCCTCATCGGCGCGGCGCCGGCCCTTCTCACCTTCTTCATCCGCATCTTCGTCCCCGAGTCCGAGCGCTGGAAGCACGCGGCCGCCACCGCCCCCAAAACGCGCGTCTCGGAAATCTTCGCCCCGGGCATCGCCGGCCGCACCCTCCTCGGCGCGTGCCTGGCGGGACTCGCCCTCGTCGGCACGTGGGGCTCCGTCCAGTGGATCCCCAACTGGACCGGCCAGTTCACCGGCGGCCGCGCGGGCGCCGCCGAATGGGCCCAGAACGCGCTCGCCGTGGGAGCCATCCTCTTCACGATCCTGGCCGCCCTCCTGGCCGAAAAATACAACCGCCGCCTCGCGTACTTCCTTCTCTGCCTGACCTCGCTGGCGGCCTGCCAGTACCTCTTCCGCGTCCGTCCCGAGTACGGCGGCTTCTTCCTCCTGGTCACCTTCCTCGTCGGGGGCCTCACCGCCGCCTTCTACGGCTGGCTGCCCCTCTACCTCCCCGAGCTCTTCCCCACCCGCGTGCGCGCCACCGGCGCCGGATTCGCCTTCAACATCGGACGCATCCTGGGCGCCGTCGGCGCCGTCACGGGCGGGGAGCTCGTCAAGCGGGTCTTCGACGGCGACGTCGCCCGCATGTGCTCCTGGGTGACCCTCGTCTACGCGGTCGGAATGGTCCTCATCTGGCTCTGCCCGGAAACCAAGGGGCGGCCCCTGCCCGAATGAGGCGCCCTCCGCTACAATGAGGCCGGGGACGAAATGATCGAGGTCTACTTCGACGGACTCTGCGAACCCAACCCCGGCGGCGTGGCCACCTACGGATTCGTGGTCCGCCGGGACGGCCGCATCCTCCACGACGGCCACGGACTGGCCTGCCCGCCTCGCACCCCCCAGTGCACCAACAACGTGGCCGAATACACCGGTCTCGTCAAAGCCCTCGAATACCTGGCGACCCAGGACGTCCAGGAGCCCGTCCTCGTCCGGGGCGACAGCGAACTCGTCCTGCGGCAGCTCACGGGGGCCTACAAAGTCAAATCCCCCCTCCTCGCTCCGCTCTACGAGCGCGTCCGGGAGCTTGCGTCGCGGTTCCCCTCGATCCGCTTCGAACACGTGCCGCGCGAATCCAACGCCGAGGCGGACCGCCTGACGCGCCTGGCCTTCGCGGAATACGCCGGCCGGTCCCTCCCCCCGCCCACGACCGACCGCATGATGGTGGACCTCGTCTTCGCCGCCCCGCGGGACCGCGTGGCCGCCGCGCTCCGCGAAGCCGGATTCGCCGCCGAGACCGAACCCGTGCCGGGCGGAACCCGCGTGCAGTGCGAACTTCCCCTTCAGCCCGAAGCGCTCCGGCCGCTGCTGGCCCTCAAGCGCCGGCTTGAGGGACTCCCCTAGACCCGCCCTTCACCCGGGAATCCCCCGAATCGCGGGGAACCCGCGCCCGTTCGAGCGCTTCCAGCCCCGGGAAGGGCCGCCCGCGGGACGAAATCGTTGCAATCCCCGGCCGTGCGTTCTAGACTTGCCGGGGTCACATGAAACGCATCTCGGGCGGCGTTCTCATGGCGGCGGGCGCGCTGGGTTTCTACCTCTTCGCCCTCCATGCCCGCGTTCCCCAGGACGCCGGCCTCGACGCCCTGGCTCCCGTTCGAGCGCTCGGGGCCCGGTATCCGGCGGACGTGCTTCTCTTCCTCGGCGGTCTCTGGGGAGTCGGCCTGGGCTTCGTCCTGGTCGCCGCCCCCCGGTCCGGCGGCGGAGGCAGAGTGGCCCGGGCGCATCTTCTGAACGCCCTGCTTCTGGTTTCGACGCTCTTCGCGGCCTGGGTCGGCAGCGCGGCCGGCAAGGAAGCCCGCGTCGTGGCGGCCTTCGGAACGGCGGCGCTGGCTCAGATCGCGGTGGGCCTGATCCTCCTGGTCCTGTCCTTCTTCGAACGTCCCAAGGGGGTCGTTCCTCTTCTCCTCGGAACCGTCGCGTTCCTCGGAGGGGCCACGGTGGGTGTCCTCGCGTTCCTCTGGGGAGGCGCCTGAGGCCATGCCCATCCGGCTCTGCCAGAAGTGCGGGTTGAAGGTGCTCGTGGACGAAAGCCAGGTCGCGTCCGCCACCTTCTACTGCCAGCGCTGCACGATCGCGCTTAAGAACCAGGAGGCGCAGGCGCTCGGCGCCGCCGCGGCGTCTCCGCCGGCTCCCGCCCCGAGCGCGCCGGCTCCCAAACCCGCGACGGTCCGCGTGCTCTGTCCCTACTGCAAAGCGTCCTTCAACGGCCGCGTGCCCCAGAGACCCGCCCGCGGAGCGTGCCCGGTCTGCCAGAAGGATCTCATCCTCCTGCCCACCGGCGAGATCCGCCCGGCGGCCGGCTTCGACCTGGCCAAGTGGCAGCAGGAACAGAAGAAGCCGGCCACCCGCGCGCCCGTTGCGGAGGCGGAAGGCACCCAGATGCTCGTCCGCAAGTTCTCCGCGCCCGCTCCCCGGACGGCACCCGCCGAGCCCGAGGCGGAGCCGGCCCCGGCCGCGCCCCCGGAGCCCGAGCCGGTCCGGGTACCTCACGACGAGGGAGGAGGCGCGGCGGAGCTGCCTTCCTGGCTCGACGAACCTTCCGGAAGCGCCCGCGCGCCTCGAAGCGAGGCCGCCCCGGCTCCGGCCGTGGACGACGCTCCGGCGAGTCCGTCCGCCGACCTGGCGGCCGAGGCCCCGGCGCAGGCGGAAGCCTTGGCGAAGGCGGATGAAAGCCCGCCGGCGCGCGTCGAAGAACCGGAACCACCGGCCCCGCCCCCCGCCCCGGAACCCGAGCCCGAAATCCGCATCGCTCCGGAACTCGAGGTCCCGCGCGCCCCGGAGCCTCCGCCGCCGGTCAAGGCGGTCACGTCCCGCCGCACCACGGGTCGCCGGACGGCGGCGCCCGCGCCCGCTCCCGAGCGGAACGCCGCTCCCGCGCCCGCCCGCGGAGGGGCCGGCAAGGCCGCGGCGGCCTACCTGCTCCTGGCGCTCCCGCCGGCTCTTCTGGCCGCCTTCCTCTGGCCGGGCGCTTCCCTCGCCGAAGGAGAGTGGAGCGAAAAGCTCGGCGCGCGCTTTCGGAAAGGCTTCGCCGTCCTCCGCGAGCGGCTGGCTCCGCCGCCTCCGGCCGCTCCCCCGCCCGCCGAGGAGAAGACGCCCTCCCCTCCGCCGCCCGAGGAGAAGCCCAAGCCCACGCCGGAGGATCAGGAGCACGCGAAGGCGGAGATCATCAAGCTCTGGGACGAAGTGCGTTTCGCCCACCAGAAAATCCGCCAGCTCTCCGTGGGCGCCACGGCCGAGCAGAAGGAAGCCATCGAAGCGGCCCGGCGCGATCTCCGGGTGAAGGAAGAGCGCCTGAACGCCCGCGTCGCCCTTTACAAGGAAATCTACGGCGAGGAATTCGACCCCCGCAAACAGTAGCGGCCTACTCGCCGAAGGCGCTCAGGATCCGAATCGCTTCGTGCTCGTCGGCGGCCCGCCCCAGGGCTTCCTTGCGGTCCGGCGTCCCGAAGACTTCCCCGATCCGCCGGTACACCTCGAGGTACAGCCGGTCGTCGTGCGGCGGCGCCACCACGCCGAAGAAGAAGTGGACCGGCGCGCCGTCCGGGGCGTCGAATTCCACGCCGGGAGTGGACCGGGCGAACGCCAGGATGAAGTCCTTGGCCTGAAGCGTCCGCACGTGGGGGATCGCCAGCCCGCCGCCGATCGCCGTCGAAGCCTTCCGCTCGCGGTTGAGAAGGTCCTGGTAGAACTTGCGCTCGTTGCCCACCTTCCCCGAGGCGGCCAGAAGCTCCGCGATCTCCGCGAGCACCCTCTCTTTGACCGACCACACGAAGCGCTCGCGCGACCAGCCCTCGGGAATCTCGGGCGGCGTGGTGGTCCGAAGCTCCAGGCGGATCTGGGCGGGCTTGAGGTAGCGCGTCAGACGCATGGCGGACCGGAACCCTTCCCCCGGTCGCGGAACGTCGGAGACCTTACCAGCGCTTGTACTTCTCGAGCTCCCGGCGGATCGCCAGGATGAGCTGGGCCCAGCGCTCCTCGAAGAGCGCGCCTTCGCCTCCGGCCGCGGGAGCGGCGACCGGAAGCTTCTCCTTCGCCCGGGCGGCCTCTTCCGCCTGCCGGGCGCGCTCCGCTTCTTCCCGGCGGCGTCGCTCCGTCGCGGCGCGCTCGGCCTCCTCCTTCCGCCGGCGCTCCTCCGCGGCCAGGGCCCGCTCCAGCGCGTCCTCCGCGGTCTCGGCCGCGGCGGGCGCGGGGGCGCCGGTGAGACCGGCCAGCTCCCGCTCCAGGGGAGCCACGTCCGCCTCGAGCGACGCCTTCTTCCGCCGGGTCTCCGACTCCAGGCGCGCGAGTTCCGCCAGACGCTGCGTCTTCTCCGCCGAAGCGGGCCGTCCCTCGAGCTCGCGCCGCTCCGCGGCGATCTTCCCGAGGTCCTCCTCCGCCTGCCGGATCTCGGCGCGCTTGGCGTCGATCTCGGCCCGCAGGGCCGAAACCCGCGCGGCCTTGGGATCCGCCGGAGCCGGCGCGGGGGCCGGGGCGGCCGATTCGGGCGCGGGTTCGGGCGACGAACTGCAGGCGGCCAGGGCGAAAACGGCCAAGGCGGCGGACGCGCGTCTCATAAGCACCTCCCGGATGCAAGCCAATCTAACGGCCTTGCCCCGGCCGGGTCAACGCTTTCGCGGTCAGCTCCGAACCGCGACCTCCCGCAGGGCCCGGAGGGCGGCCTCGACATGCTCCTCCGTGTTGAAGAGCCCGAAGCTGAAGCGCACCGTGCCTGCGGGAAAGGTCCCCAGGAACCGATGGGTCCCGGGCGCGCAGTGGAGGCCCGGCCGGCAGGCGATGTCGTGGCGTTCGTCCAGGATCCGCCCCACTTCCGAAGGCTCCACGCCGGCGACGCGGACCGAAACCGGACCGAGCTGCCGCTCGGGGCTGCGGCCGCCGAAGACTTCCACGCCCGGAATCTTCCGGGCCCCTTCGATGAAGCGCAGGGCCAGGTCCCGCTCATGGCGCAGGATCTTCTCGAGCCCCTCCTTCTCGACGAACTCGACGCCCGCGGCCAAGCCTGCGTACCCGTGGGCGTTCGGGGTGCCCCCCTCCAGGCGAAAGGGCATCTCCTCGGGCTGGCGCTCCTGGTCCGCCTTGAAGCCGGTGCCGCCTTCCCGCCAGGGAGCCAGTTCCACCCCGGGCGCCACGTAGAGCGCGCCCGTGCCCATGGGACCGAAGAGGTTCTTGTGCCCCGGGAAGGCCACGAGATCCAGCCCCAGCGCCCGCACGTCCAGGGGCGCCACGCCGACGGACTGCGAGGCGTCGATGAGCGTCGCGATCCCGCGCGCCCGCGCCAGGCGCGCGTACTCGTCGATCGGGTTCAGGACGCCGAGGACGTTCGAGCAGTGCGTGATCGCCAGAAGGCGCGTATTCTTGCGCATCCGGCGCTCGATCTCCCGGGGCGCAACGGTCCCGTCCGGGTCGCACGGGACCTTGTCCACCTCGATCTTCCCTTCGGCGGCCAGGCGCGCCAGGGGCCGGTTGATGGAGTTGTGCTCCGTCGTGGACGTAATCACGTGGTCCCCCGGGCGCAGGAATCCGCGCAGGGCGATGTTGAGGGCGTCCGTGGCGTTGAGGGTGAGGACGACGCGATCGGGACTTTCGGCGTTGAGGAGGCGCGCCACGGCCGCGCGGCAGCGCTGGACGCGCTGTTCCGCCTCGACCGCCATGCGGTGGCCCGAGCGCCCGGGGTTGCCCGCCCAGCGGCGGGCGAACTCGTCCATGGCGCGATAGACGCTTTCCGGCTTGGGCCAGGACGTGGCGGCGTTGTCGAGATAAATCATCGCGGCGCCATTCTACGCTCCCCCCGCCCGCCGCGCAAACCCTCCCGGCGGCCGGAGACGGCCCCTACGGCCGCGCCCCGGCGTCCCTGCGGCCCTTCCCGGCCGCCCCCGAACCGCACGCGCGGCAGTAGCCGAACAGCGTGTGGTGGTGGCTCACGACCGTGAAGCCGTGCTCGCGGGCGGACCGCGCCTGCTCCTTCTCGATCCGGGGATTCTCGAACTCGACGATCCGGCCGCAGCGCAGGCAGACCATGTGATCGTGGTGGCGATGGCCGATGACGTGTTCATAAAGCATCCGATCCTTGCGGAAGGGACGCTCCTCGACGAGCCCCGCCTCGACCAGGACCTTGAGCATCCGCCAGACGGTGACCCGTCCCACGCGCGGATCCCGCTGGCGGACCCAGCGGGCCAGATCGTCGGCGCTGAAGTGCTTGTGGGTCGAAAAGACCGTCTCGGCGATCCGGAGCCGCTGGCGGGTGATCGAAAGCCCCCGCCGCCGCAGGGCCGCCCGAAAGGCCTCCATCTCGCGGTCGATCGCGCCGGCCATACGATCCGGTGACTCTATCCCCGCGACGGATCGGCCGTCAAGCAGAAGGCGAAACGCTCCCGGCGCCCTAGGAGCCGCCCCGCGCGAGCTCCCTGAAGAAGGCCCGCCAGCGCTCGTCCGTCGGGTGCGCTTTCACGGCGTCCTTCAGGGCCGAAAGAGCCTCCTCCCGAAGTCCGGCCTGCAGGAGACCGGCGACCCGGTTCGCGTGAACGGCGGCGTCGCCGCCTCCGCGCGCCACGGCTTGCGCATAGGCGGCCGCCGCCTCCGCCGGTCTCCCCTGCCGGAGCTCCAGATCTCCGAGCGCGCGATACGGGCGCGCGTCGCGTGGATTCGCGCGGGCGGCGGCCTCGTACGCGCGCCTCGCCTCCTCGACTTCCCCGCGCGCGGCCGCCGCGTGGCCGAGGAAAAGCGCCGCCCCGGCGTGGGCCGGATCGATCGCCCGGGCCCGCTCGAACGCCTCCTTCGCGGAGAGAAACTCACCCGTCTGATAGTAGGCGTGGCCCAGGCGGTGGAAGTCCTCGGCCGCCCGCTCCTTCCCGCCCGCGACGAGTCGCGCATAGCAGGCCGCCGCCTCCCGGTACATCCTGCGCTCCAGATAGAGGTCCGCCAGGAGCCGCTCCGCCGCCGGACCGGACGACGCCAGACGCCGTCCCGCCTCGAGGACGTCGATGGCCTCGTCCGCCCGCTCCTGGGCCGCCAGCGCGCCGGCCAGCCGGAGCCGCCGGTTCGCATCGAACGGATCCTCCCGCAGGAGCTCCCGGTAGACCTCGGCGGCTTCGGCCTTCCGCGCCGTCCGTTCGAGCACATACGCCCACAGCTCGCGGGCTTCGGGATCGCGCGGATGGACCCTGAGAAAACGGGCCGTCTCGTGCTCCGCCAGCGTCCATCGTTCCCTCTCCACAAGCGCCCGCGCCCGGAAGAGCGCGTCCCTGCCGCCCGGATCGAGCGATTCCGCCTTCGCCCAGGCTTCCAGAGCGTCCTCCAGCGCCCCCGCCCGGGACGAAGCCTGCGCAAAGGCGCGCCAGAGATCCGCTCCGCTTTCCCCTTCGAGCGCGAGACACGAACGGTAGGCCGCGGCGGCCTTCGCCCACTGCTCCAGGCGGGAGTACGCCAGACCGAGACGGCGCCAAAGGCCGGCGGACGCGCCGCCGCGCGCCGCCGCGCGCTCGTAATGCTCCGCCGCCTCCGCATAGCGCCCTTCGCGGAGCGCACGGTCCCCCAGGGCCGCCTCGTCCTGGACGAAACCGATCAGAAGCATGACGACCCACGCCATCCGTCAGTCCTCCAGCCGGAAGCGAATCCGCTGAACGCACCATACGGCCACCGGCCGGCCGCGGAACATCGCCGGTTCGAAACGCCATTCGCTCACGGCGCGGCGCGCCAGCTCGCCGAAGCGATCATCCCCTTCGATCGCCCGGATTCGGACGTCCCCCACGTTTCCCTCGGAGTCCACCCGGAAGTGAAGCGTCACGGTGCCCTCGGCCGCTTGCGCCCGCGCCCAGTACGGATAGGCGGGCAGCGGGCCGTAGA
>DATLZA010000091.1 GCA_035574235.1 Planctomycetota bacterium
CACCAGCGGTCCCCCCGTGTCCGGATGCCGCCGCACCCCGAGCTCCGGCCCGAAGACCTCCCGAAGCGTCTCCTCGACCAGCACCTCCCCCGGCCGGCCCGCCGCCGCCACGCGCCCCGCCCGGAGCAGCACCATCCAGTCCGCGCACGCCGCCGCCAGATTCAGATCGTGAAACGTCGCCGCCACGGCCGTTCCCCGCTCCCGCCGCAGTTCCCCCACGATCCGCAGCATCCGCGCCTGATACGCCGCGTCCAGATGCGCCGTGGGCTCGTCCAGAATCAGGATGCGCGGCTCCTGCGCGAACGCCCGCGCCAGAAGCACCCGCTGGCGCTCCCCGCCCGAAACCTCCCGGACCGGCCGATCCCGCAGCTCCCACGTCCCCGTGCGTTCCATCGCCTCCCGCGCCGCCCGCCGATCCTCCGGCCCCTCGGAGCCGAACCGGCCGAGATAGGGCGAACGCCCCATGAGAACGATCTCGCCGCACGTGAACTCGAACTCCAGCGGCGCCTCCTGCGGAACCACGCCGATCGCCCGGGCGCTCTCCCGCGCGGAAACCTCCCCGTAGAGATCCCGCCCCGAAAGAAACGCCCGCCCCAGCCTCGGCCGCAGGACCCGGCTCATCGCCCGAAGAAGCGTGGATTTGCCCGACCCGTTCGGGCCGGCCACCGCGACGAGCTCCCCCGGCGCCACCCGCAGCGTCACCCCCGAGAGGGCGTCCGCCGCGCCGTATCCGCAGGAGATCCCCTCGACCTCCAGAATCATGGCTTAAAACCGGACCTCGCCGCCGGCCACCCAGCTGCGCTCCGGCGCGGGATTGAACCGGCCGTTCGTGCCCCCGGAATCGAAATACTCCCGGTCCGCCGCGTTATAGACCGCCACGTACGCCGTCAGCGCCTTCCACGTGTAGGCGAGCTTGGCGTCGAGCACCCAGTAGGAATCGAGCTTCTCGAACGTGTTTTCGAAGTCGTTCACCAGATACCGGTCCCCCACGTAGCGGCCGCCGACGGTCAACCGCGCGCCGAGGAACCGCACCGTTCCCCCCACCGTGCCCATCAACCGCGGCGTCACCGGATGCTGCTTGCCTTCCTGCGCGGGATTGTCCGCGTCCGTCACGATCGCCCGCGTGTACGTGTGCGTGGCGAAAAGCTCCAGCGCCTCCCACGGCGTGAACCGAAGTTCCGTCTCCAGCCCCTGATGCACCACTTCGTCGAAGTTGACGTTATACCCCGGAAACGGGCCGAACGGCGTATCGACGACGAACGTCGGGTCGAAATAGATCTCGTCCTTCACCTCCATGCGGAAGGCCGAGACCGAAGCGAACCCCCAGCGCCCCGACGCGAACCGCACCCCCGTCTCGTACGAGTGCGAACGCTCCGGATCCAGCCGCGGGTTCGTGGCCATGAAGCCCACGAGCTGGTCGCGCGTCGGATACTTGAACGTCCGCCCCCAGGCCGCATAGAAGGAGACCTCCTCGACCGCCCGGAAGGTCACCCCGGCATGCGGACTGAGCTGATCGAACGCCCGCTGCTCGTCGAGCGATTCGCCCGAACTCGGGTCCAGATCCCGGTCCAGATCCAGAAGCGCCCGGTCGTACCGGAGGCTCGCCGTCAGAAGAAGCGCCTTCCAGGGCCGCACCTCGACGTGCTCGTAGGCCCCCAGGAGCCGCCGCCGATACTCGCTCTCGTCGAAAGGCGAGCCGGGACTCCCCGAATCGGCGTCCGCCCGTTCGTAGGAAAGATCCACTCCCGACGTGAAGATCGAGCCCCCCAGGAGCGCGGGCGAAACCACGTGCTTGAGCTGCAGCAGGCTGATGTCCGAGGCGTCCTCGATGAGGAAGAATCCCCCGAAGTCCGCCTCCCCGTCGCTGCGCGTGTGGTTGAGGAAAAGGCTCACCTCCCCGAGCTCCCCGAGCGCCTGGGTCAGTCCCGTGTCGAGATAGCTCTCCTGCCGCGCGGCCGTCCCGGGAAACCCGGCGGGCGACGACGCGCGCCGGCCGAGCGATTCGATTTCCGCCTTGGAGAGGGATCCGGGCCGCTCGCGATCGTCGTTGTGGTGCCCCACCTTGACGAAGCCGCGCAGGGCCTCCGCCAGCGGCGCCTCCACCCGCGCGGTGACGTTCTCGCCCTGATAGGCGCTGTTGTCCCGGTAGCCGTCCGTCGTTTCGAGCCCCGCGTAGAGATCGAACAGCGCCTCGCCGTGCCGGCCGCCCACGTTGGCGGAAGCGCGGAACGTGTTCCAGGCTCCTCCCTCTCCCGCCAGATGGCTGAACGCGCCCGGCCCGCCTTTCTTCGTAATGATGTTCACCACGCCCGCCAGCGCCCCGTCCCCATAAAGCGCCGCCGCGGGACCCCGCACGATCTCGATCCGCTCGATGTTCTCCAGCGGAATCGACGCCCAGTCCGTCGAGGTCCCCGTCACGCTGTTGGTCTTGCGGCCGTCCACGAGAACCAGCGTCCGCTGCCCGGTGCCCGTGCCGTTGTTGAATCCCCGGATGTCCAGGACGGCGTCGTACGCCCCCTTGTTGGGGCTCTGCGTGAAAAAGGCCGGCGTGCGCTCGAGCACCTCGCGGATGTTGGCCGCGCCGCTCTCCTCGATCTGCCGGCCGGTGACCACGGTGACCCCGGACGGCACGTCCAGAATGTCGCTCTCCCGGCGCTGGCCGATGATGACGACCTCCCGTTCCGGCGGCCGCGGCGCCTCGGGCTTCGGCGGTTCCTGCTCCTGCGCCAGAAGAAGGGCCAGAAGAAACGCGCTCATGAAAGGTTCCCTCCCCATCGACGGGCGCTTTCGACGAACCGCTCGGCGCACTCCGGCGCCCCGGCGAAGTGCACGTGCACGTAGGACGCGTGAAGATTTCCGCGGGCATAGCCTTCGAGACGGGCGCCGATCCTCCAGGCGGCCGGGCCGCGCCGCCCCCGCCAGCGGGACTGGTGATATTCATGGCCGCGCACCCGCCGCCCCCGGGGCGCCAGCAGCGTGTCCCGCGCGGCCTCCGCCTCCGCGTAGCCGAAGTTCCAGAGGCGGTCCGTCATCTCGATCCGCCCCGGCAGAAGCCCCTGCCCCACGAGGTACATGAGCCCCCCGCACTCCGCGTAGACGGGCATCCCCGCCCGGACGGCCTCCCGCAACCGCCGGTGCGGGCGCGCGCGGTACAGTTCCGGATACCCGCCCGGCAGGTACAGCGCCTGCGCGCGGCGGGGAAACTCCCCCCGCAGAGGACTGAAGAAGTCCAGCCGCGCCCCCCGCGCCTCCAGAATCTCGAGGTTCTCGGGATAAAGGAAAACGAACGCCTCGTCCCGCCCCACCCCCACGACCGCCGGAGCCCCGCGCGCCGCGGGGACGCGCTCCCGGGACGGCCGCATCCGCCGGCGCCCCAGACGAAGGAGTGCGTCGAGATCCGCCTCGATCTCGATCCTCGGCATCTTCGTCCTCTCCTCCAGGGCCAGACCCAGGTGACGCTCCGGCAGCCGGAACGCCGGATCATTCCGCACCCAGCCCAGAACCGGCGCCCGCGTGGCCTTGCGGCAAAGCTCGTAATGACCCGGCCCGCCCACGCGGTTGAAGATCACCGCGTCCGGCCGGAAGCCCCGCACGAGCGCCCCCGCCGAGGCGCCCATCGCCCACACGTCCACGACGAGCACCACCGGCAACCTCAGCCGACGGGCCACGGCGTCGGTCGGCCCGTCGTAAAGCCCCATGGCCCCTTCGACGATCGCCACCTCCGCCCCCGCCGCGCGCCGCTCGAAGGTTTCGCGCACGTCCCCCATGAGCCACGGATCCAGGACGTACGACGGACGCCCCGCCGCCGCCTCGTGGAAGAGCGGATCGATGTAATCCGGACCCGCCTTGAAGGGCTGCACCGAGTACCCGCGCCGGCGGAAGGCCTGGATGAGCCCCAGCGTCACCGTGGTCTTGCCCACCCCGCTCGCCGGTCCGGCCACCACGAAGGCGCTCGTCACAGGAGCCTCCAGATCCGCCCGAGGTCCAGGTTCGCCTCCACCGCGTCGGCCAGCCGGTCGAGTTCGCGGTCCAGGTCCCGCTCCGGGCGCGCCCGCCGCGGCGGCCAGCCGCGGCGCGCGCGAAGCGCGTTGAGGAACGCCCGCCGGAACCCCGGCCGGTCGAAGACGCCGTGAAGATAGGTCCCCCACCCGCGATCGGTGACGATCCCCTCGGGCCGTCCCCCGATCCTCGCGAACGGACGGCGCCCCGGCCCGAAGCGGGTCCGGCCGTGATGCACCTCGTATCCTTCGAGCGGCTCGCCCGTCTCGACATGCCGGCCCCGCGCCCGGACGGTGCGCTTGCGGCGCGAAAAGACCGTCTCCGCGTCGAAGATTCCGAATCCCTCCGCCCGACCGGAAGCCTCGACGCCGTCCTCGATCCGGCGCCCGAGGATCTGCAGGCCGCCGCAGATCCCGACCACGACGGGCGCCCGCCGCGCCGCTTCCTCGAACCCCCGGGCGCGCGCCCAGGCGAGGTCCGCGAGCGTCGCGCGCGTGCCGGGGAAGACGAGCGCGTCGCAGGGAACCGGGCGGTCCGCGTAGACGAGCTCCACGTCCGGCTCGCGCTGGAGGGGCTCGAAGTCCGTCGAATTCGAAAGGTGCGGCAGGCGCACGACCGCCACGCGCAGGCGGCGGCCGGAGACGCGCGCCTCGCGGGGGGTGTCCTCCTCGTCGAGCGACAGTTCCATCCACGGCAGGACGCCGGCCACGGGGACGCCCGTGCGGCGCTCGAGGTCGCGCACGGCCGGCGCGAGCGCCCGGCGCGAGCCGCGGAACTTGTTGATGACGAAGGCGGCGGGCCGGACGTCCGGCGGAAGAAGCGCGAAGGTCCCCAGGAGCGCCGCGAAGACTCCGCCGCGCTCGATGTCCCCCACGAGGAGAACGCGCGCCTTCGCCTCGCGGGCCATGCGGAGGTTGGCGATGTCCCGGCCCATGAGATTGGGCTCCGCCGGCGACCCCATCCCTTCGAGGACGACGACGTCGAACTCGCGCGCAAGCGTCTTCCAGGCGCGCCGCACGGCGGGCCAGACGTCCCGCCGCCCGGAAGGGCGTCCCCAGACGACCGCGTGGCACCGTCCCGCGCCGGGCTTGAGCAGCACGGGGTTCATCTCGACGCGCGGCTCCAGGCCCGCGGCGCGCGCCTGAAGCGCCTGGGCCCGGCCGATCTCGCGGCCGTCGGGCGTGACCGCGGAATTAAGCGACATGTTGACGGCCTTGAAGGGGGCCACGCGCACCCCCCGGCGCCGGAGGATCCGGCAGAGGGCCGCCACGAGCGTGGTCTTCCCCACGCCGCTGGCGGTTCCCTGCACCATGATCGCGGGCATGAAAAAACCGGGTCCAGTTTCCGAGCGGGGGAAACTGCACCCGGTTTTTCTTCGTTCCCCGGCCGACGGGCGGCCCTCGCGCGGGGCTCCGTCTATGTCCGCACAGGCAGGTCTTCTGGCTCCTGGATCGACTCCTCCCGGGCCTTCCCGCATGCGCAGTGGCCCGGGCCGACGGCATTCCAGTTACAGCGGCGGGACCGCCCCCGGCTTTCACGGGGTTCCCTATTAAGCCCGAAACGGGCGCCTGTGCCGTTCCCTATCATAGGCCCGGCCCGCGCCGGGTCAACCCTTTCGAACCCGCCGCGCCGCCTCCACCATCGCCCGCAGGGCCGGCTCCGCCTCTTCCCACCGCCGCGTCTTGAGCCCGCAATCCGGATTCACCCAGAGCCGGCCGGCCTCCACGAACTCCAGCGCCTTGCGGATCCGCGCCTCGATCTCCCCGGCCGGGGGAACCCGCGGCGAATGAACATCGTACACCCCCGGACCCACCCCGTTGGGGTAACGGAACTCGCGGAACGCCGAAAGAAGCTCCATCCCCGACCGGGAACACTCGATCGAAAGAACGTCCGCGTCCATCTCCGCCACCGCCGGCAGAATCTCCCGGAAATCGGCGTAGCACATGTGCGTGTGGATCTGGGTTTCGTCCCGGACTCCCCCCGAGACGATCCGGAAGGCCTCGACCGCCCAGCGCAGATACTCCGGCCGCTCGGCCGCCCGCAGAGGCAGCCCCTCCCTCAACGCGGGTTCGTCGATCTGAACGGCGCGGATCCCCGCGGCCTCGAGCTCCAGCACTTCCTCCCGCAGCGCATGGGCGATCTCGAAGGCGATCTCCCGCCGCGGCCGGTCCTCCCGGACGAACGACCATTGAAGGATCGTCACCGGCCCCGTCAGCATTCCTTTCACCGGACGGGCGGAGCGCGACTGCGCGTACTCGGCCCATTCGACCGTCATCGGCCCCTTGCGGCGCACGGGCCCATGCAGAATCGGCGGCTTCACGACGCGCGATCCGTAGCTCTGAACCCACCCGTGCTCGGTCACCGCGAAGCCCTCGAGCCGCTCGGCGAAATACTCGACCATGTCTCCCCGCTCGAACTCCCCGTGAACCAGAAGATCCAGGCCGATCTCCTCCTGAAGCCGGATCGCGCGGTCGATGCGCTCCCGGAGGAATTTCCGGTACCGTTCGGCCGACCACCGTCCCGACCGGAACGCCGCCCGGGCGGCTCGGACGTCCGGCGTCTGCGGAAGGGACCCGATCGTGGTCGTGGGCAGCTCCGGAAGACCGAGGGCGCGCGCCTGAAGGGGGCGCCGGACGGAATAGGGCGAATTCCGGCGCGTCCGGACTCCGGCGGGCGGCGGGGCCGGCGCGGGACGGCCGAGCGCTTCCCTCGCGCGCGCCGCCTGCTCGAGCTCCGCGCGGACCGCCTGCGGACCCTCGTTGAGGGCCCGCGCCAGAAGGGACACTTCTTCCAGCTTCTCCTGCGCGAAGGCGAGCGCGCGCCGCAGTTCCGGCGGCAGCCCCCGCTCCCGGGCGGCCTCCAGCGGCACATGCATCAGACTGCACGACGGCGCCACCTGAAGGCTGTCCGATCCGCGTTTCTCTCGAGCCAGGGTCAGAACCACCTGGGCGCGCAGAAGGTCCGTCCGCCAGATGTTCCGGCCGTCCACCAGACCGAGCGACAGAACCCGTCCCGGCGGCGCCTCCGCGAGGATCTGGTCGATCTCCTCCGCGCCGCGCACCAGGTCGACGTGCCACCCGGCCACCGGCAGTTCCAGCGCCGGCCCGAGGTTCTCGCCGAGCCTTCCGAAATACGACGCCAGAAGGATCTTGAGCCGGCCGGACACGCCCGCCAGGCGCCCGTACGCCCGACGCAGCGCTTCGGCGCGGCCCGGCTCGGCGTCCAGAACCAGGCACGGCTCATCCATTTGAACCCACTCGGCTCCCGCGTCGGCCAGCCGCGCCAGGACGTCCTCGTAGACGTCCAGCAGGCCGTCCAGGCGTTCCCACCGACCCGGCCCCCCTCCCGGAACTTCCTTGCCCAGCCGCAGAAACGTGACCGGGCCGAGAAGAACCGGCCGCGTGCGGATTCCCATCGAGAGCGCTTCCAGAAATTCGTCCACGGGCTTGACCGATCCGAGCCGGAAGCGCAGATCCGGCTCGAATTCCGGCACGAGGTAGTGATAGTTCGTGTCGAACCACTTGGTCATTTCGAGCGGCGCCGGCGCCCCCGGGCCGCCGCGGGCCATCGCGAAATAGGTTTCGAGACCGATCCGCCCCCCCTCTCCTCCTCCGAACCGCCGGGGGATCGCCCCCACCAGCGCGGCCGTGTCGAGGACGTGGTCGTACAGCGAAAAGTCGTTCGACGGGACGACCTCGATCCCGGCCCGGAGCTGAGTCTCCCACCGGGAGCGCCGAAGGGCGCGGGCGGTCCGCAGGAGATCCTCCGCCCGCGACGCGCCCGACCAGAAATCCTCGAGCGCCTTCTTGAGTTCCCTTCGAGGCCCGAGACGCGGAAAACCGAGATTGGCGGCGCGGATCATGGCGAAATCTCCCGATCAGAACGATTCGTCCAGCGACACGGACCCGGCGACGCCGACCTGGTAGGCCGAAACGCGCCGCTCGAAAAAGTTGGTCACCTCCGGGGCGTCCTGAAGTTCGATGAACGGAAAGGGGTTCCTCGAGCCGTACCGCGGCGGCAGGCCGCACTGAACGAGCCGGCGGTCCGCCACGTACTCGAGATAGCGCCGCAGGTCGGACTCCGAAAGGCCCGCGACTCCGCCCCCGAGGAGATCCCGGGCGAACTGCGTTTCGGCGTCCACGGCTTCCTCGAGCATCCGGACGACCTCGCCCGGCATGGCCCCGTCGAAAAGCCCGGGCTCCTCCCGCCGCACCGTGTCGGCGACGGCGAACGCGAAATCGACGTGGAGGCTTTCGTCCCGGAAAACCCAGTTCGTCCCCGCGGCCAGGCCGTGCAGCAGTCCTTTGGAACGCAGGAACCACACGTACGCGAAGGCCGCGAAGAAGAAGAGCCCTTCGACCGCCCCCGCGAACGTCAGCAGATTGAGCAGGAACTTCCGGCGATCCTCGCGCGTCCGGAGGACCTCCAGGGCGTAGATCGAATCCATCCACCGGCGGCAGAATTCCGCCTTGCGCCGGATGGAGGGAACGGTTTCGACCGCCGCGAAGGCGGCATGGCGCTCGTCCGGATGCGGGATGTAGGCGTCCAGGAGCGTCAGGTAGAACTGCACGTGGAGCGCCTCCTCGAAGATCTGGCGCGAAAGAAAAAGCCGCGCTTCCGGCGCGTTGACGTGCCGGTAAAGGTTGAGCGCCACGTTGTGGGCCACGAGGGTGTCTCCCGTGGCGAAGAAGGCGACCAGCCGGCGGATGAGGTGCCGCTCGGGTCCCGTGAGGCGCGCGCGGAGATCCTCGACGTCGGTGGCGAAATCCACTTCTTCCACCGTCCAGGTGTTCCGGATCGCCTTCCGGTACATGTCGTAGAACAGCGGGTACTTCATGGGGCGCAGGGTCAGCTCCAGTCCGGGATCCAAAAGCATCGGCGCACGCTCCTTTCTCGGCTCACTGGCAGGCTTCGCACGACTCGGGGTTTTCGAGGGAACAGGAGACGGCCCCGGATCCCCCCGGAGCGCCCGGCACCGTGGCCTTGGCGATGCGGGTAGCCGGCCGGGACCGCAGGTAGTAGGTGGTCTTGAGGCCCTTCTTCCAGGCGTAGAAGTACATCGACGAGAGCTTCCCGATCGTCGGGGTTTCGACGAAGAGATTCAGCGACTGGCTCTGGTCCACGAACGGCGCCCGGTCGGCCGCCATGTCCAGAAGCGATTTCATGGGGATCTCCCAGGCCGTCCGGAACCGGCGGCGGATCTCCGGGGGAATCTCGGAGATCTCCTGAACGGAGCCGTCGGCCGCCTTCAGCCGGGCGCGGATCTCCTCGGTCCAGAGGCCCCGCTCGCGGAGCTCTTCGACGAGGTATCGATTCACCTGGAGGAAGTCGCCGGAAAGCGTCTCCCGTTTGAAGAGGTTGGACGCCTGGGGTTCGATGCACTCGCCGACCCCGGCGATCGAGCCGAGCGTGGCCGTGGGGGCGATGGCCACGAGGAGCGAATTCCGCAGCCCGTGCGCCCGGATGCGGGCCCGAAGCTCCTCCCAGCGGGCGGGTTCCTCGGGAGCGACGCCCCAGAGATCGAACTGGAGGATTCCCTGCGCGGCGCGGGTTTCCGGAAAAGCGGGGTGCGGGCCGCGCTCTCGGGCCAGGGCGCAGGAGGCGTCGAGCGCCGCATAGTAGATTTCCTCCTGGATGCGCCGGGACAGGCGGCGCGCCTCGGGGTCGTCGAAGGCCAGTTTCAGGCGGAAGAAGACGTCCTGGAGGCCCATGATCCCCAGCCCCACCGGGCGCCACCGGGCGTTGGCCCGCGCCGCCGAAGGGATGGGATAGAAGGTGCGGTCGATCACGCGGTCGAGCTGCCGGACCGCCCGGCGGACGGTGCGCCCGAGCCGTTCGAAGTCGAAGCCTCCGCCGGCGACGTGCCGCGCGAGGTTGACGGACCCGAGGTTGCAGACGGCGGTTTCCTCGGCGGAAGTGACCTCGAGAATCTCCGTGCAGAGGTTGGAAAGATGGACGACCGCCCCGGGCCGGCCGGTCTGGTTGCACTTGGCGTTGGCGGCGTCCTTGAAGCAGATCCATCCGTTGCCGGTTTCCGCGAGCGTGCGCATCATGCGGGCGTAGAGGTCGCGCGCCCGGAGGGCGCGGGCGGCCAGGCCGCGCGCCTCGGCCTCCTCGTACGCCGCTTCGAACTCCGCACCCCAGAGGTCCGGCAGGTGCGGCACGCGCTTGGGGTCGAAGAGGGACCAGGAGCCGTCGGCCTCGACGCGCTTCATGAAAAGGTCCGGGACCCACAAGGCCAGGTTGATCGTCCGCGCGCGCCGCCCCTCGTCGCCCGTCGAATCGCGGAGTTCCAGGAATTCCTCGATGTCCGCGTGCCAGGGCTCCAGATAGACGCAGCAGGCGCCCTTGCGCTTGCCGCCCTGGTTGACGGCCGCGACGGAGGCGTCGAGCGTCTTGAGGAAGGGGACGATGCCGTTGGAGACGCCGTTGGTCCCGCGGATGAGGGACCCGCGGGAGCGGACGCGGTGAAAGGCGAGGCCGACGCCGCCGGCGTGCTTGGAGAGAAGCGCCACGTCCGTGTAGGCGCGGTAGATGGATTCCAGATCGTCCTGGGGGGAATCGAGAAGGAAGCAGGAGGAGAGCTGCTCGCGGCGCGTGCCGGCGTTGAAGAGCGTGGGCGAGCTGGGCAGGTAGTCGAGGGAGGAGAAAAGATCGTAAAGGTCGATCGCCTCGGCCGGCGAGTCGGCCAGGGCGCACGCCACGCGCAGGAAGAGGTACTGGGGCGTCTCGAGGACCCGGCGGGTTTCGGGGTGGCGCAGGAGGTAGCGGTCGGCGAGGGTCCGCAGACCGAAGTACTCCAGAAGATCGGTGCGGGCCGGATCCACGGCGTCGTTGAGTTTGCGGGCGTAGCCGGCGACGAAGTCGGCCAGGCGGTCGTGGACGAGGCCCGCGCGGTGGGCGGCGGCCACGGACTGGGAGAAGGAGTGAATCTCCTGGCCGGTCACCTCCTTGTCCACGTAGACCGCCAGGAGGCGCGCGGCCAGGCGGCCGTATTCGGGTTCCTCGACCACCAGCGAGGCGGCCGTTCGGATGGAAAGCTCGTCGAGTTCCCGCGTGGTGGCTCCATCGTAGAGACCGCTGATCGTCTGGGTGGCCACGCGGAGCGGGTCCACGCGGACGAGGCCGCCGCAGGATCGGGCGACCGCGCGGACGATTTTCGTGACGTCGACGGGTTCCAGGGAGCCGTTGCGCTTGCGCACGCGCATGCGGGGAGCGGCGGTGTCCACGGCGGACATGCGGGGGCCTCCTCTCGGCGGCCGTCACGGGATCCGGCGGACGCGCGGCGGCGGGGCTCCCGAAAAGGCGCGCGGGCGGCGCGACCCGACCGGGGCCCCGTTCCCTCGAACGAAGCCACGAGCCTGCGGGGGAAGAGAAAGGGTCCCGTGACGGCGGCGACGCCGCGCGCCGATCTCCTCCCCTCGGAGGTCTCGGTCCGACCCGCCTCCGCCTTCCCGTCGCGGGAAGGGGCGCGGGGGAACCGGCAGGTCTTCGGACTCGCAGGCGCGCGCCCCACCGGGGGACGTCTTCCTACCGGCCGCCGCTTCCCGGCCCCCGAGGAGGGGCCAGTGCTTCGAGGCGGCTTTCGTTCCTGCTCACCGCTGCGGGGCAGTCCCGGATTCGCACCGGGTTCCCTCTTCGTCCCGGCCGCGTTCGCGCGGCGGCCGGGAACCGGCTCCGGCTTCTATATACAGCGTGATTCGTGGAGTGTCAATACAATATATGGGGGATCCGAACCCGTTCTCCGGCCCCCCTTCGGAGCCGGGGTCTATCGCCGGCGAAGGAGCGCGAAGAGGATGCCGGCCGCGCCGAGAAGGGCCGCGGCGCCCGCCCCCGGAACCCCACGCGCGGTTCCGCAGCTGCACCGCGAGTCGACCAGGCCTTCTTCGTGGTCGTTGGTGCGGGGCGGCGGAAGCTGGGGCGTCGCCGACTGCTCGTTGGAATTCGCGCTTTCCCCTCCCACGTTGGTCGCGCGCACGACGTAGTAGTAAGTCGTTCCCAGGGTGACGCTCGTGTCGGTGTACGTCGTTCCGGACAGGTTCGAGGCGAGCGTCGTGTACGGACCCCCTGAAACGGTCGATCTTAAAACACTGTAGACGATCGGCGTCGCCGGGGTGGTCGTCACGGCCGCCCAGTTCAGGTCCACGCGGGGGGCGCCCGTCACGGGGTCCGTCGCGCCCACGGCCGACGAGAGGCTGGGCGCCGGCGGGGGGCCGTTCCCGCGCGCCAGGTAATCCACCTCGGATCCCGACAGGAGACGGTCGTAAAACCGCACGTCGTCGAGCAGTCCCACGAACGACTGATTCGCGTCGTATCCCCCGTCCACGCTGTCCTGTTCCTCGCCGAGCACCAGACCGTTGGGGTCGACCGCGATGGCGCCGAAGTTTATGCTGAGCGAACCCCGGTTGACGCCGTCCGTGTAGACCGTCACCAGATTGGCGGCGTCGTCGCGGACGACGGCCACATGGTGCCACGCGTTATCGGAAATCGAGGGCACGGTAAGGTCCGCCGTGGCGCCGTTCTCATGATGACGGTACGTGGTGTTGTTGACGAAAAACAGAAGAAAGGAGTTGCTCTGCGCCGCGGTGGCGCCGCTGACGATGGCCTGGTTTCCCGTCTTCGACGTCTTCATCCACCAGGCGACCGTCAGGTTCGTCCGCCCGTTCACCAGCGAGTGGGGCAGCGACACCCGGTCGAGGCTGTTGGTGAAGCCCAGGCTGGCGGCGTTGGAGAAAAGAAGCGGCGCCTTGTCCGTGGTGTTCGGAGCGGGATTGCTCACATGGGTGCCGTCGAAGGTCCCCACGGCGTCGTCGACCGTGCCGACGCTCGTCTCGTCCAGCCGATAGTAGGCGACGAGGTTGGGCGCCGCGAACGACTGGAGAGCCGCCGGCGCGGTCCCCGACAGGAGCGCGATCGCCACGAGACCGGAAAGCCGGACCGTCCTTGGGATCATGGTTCGACCCCTCCCGTCCCGCCCCGGTGAATGAGATCTCCCCGTTCACTATTGTATCCTCCCGAGGCCTTCGGCGCGGGACTTTCGGCGGTTCCGGGCCCCGCCCCTCAGAGCGCGCCCGCGCGGCGCAGGAGCCACAGGATTCCGAAACCCGCGGCGGTCGTCGCCAGGGTGACCGGCGCCCCGGCGCGAAGGTACGTCCAGAAGCCGATCGGCGCCCGCTCGCGCGAAAGCTCGAGAACGATCATGTTGGCCACCGAGCCCACGATCGTGAGGTTCCCCGCGAACGTCGAGGCCATCGCGATCACAAGCCACGCGTAGTCCCCGGACGCCCATCCCTGAGCCACGAGCACGAAGGGAACGTTCGAAACAAGGTTCGAAAGAACGACCGTGAAGGCGCACAGCACCGCTCCCCCTTCGTCGAAAAGGGGCGCCGCCCGGCGGTGCATCTCCGGCAGGATCCCCACCGTGTGGACGCCGGCGATCACCACGAAGAGCCCCGCGAAGAAGACCAGAAGCGTCCAGTCCACCTGCTGGAAGGCCGCGGCCGGACGGTAGCGGCCCACCAGAATGACGGCGGCCGCCCCCGCCATCGCCACCAGCGGCAGCTTGTGTCCCTCCCCGAGCGCCGGCACCCAGCGCTCGACGGGCAGGAGGAATCCCGCGGTCATGAGCGCCAGAACGCCCAGCACGCGGCGGATGACCGCCCCGTGCACGCGCGGAAGCGCCAGCGCCCCCGGGTCGAACGTCCCTTGGAGTTCCCTCCGGTAGAGCCACCGCAGGATCGCCCAGTCGAGCCAAAGCCCCACCGCCCCCACCGGCAGCATGAAAAGAAGAAAGCGCCCGTAGGAGATTCCGGAAAACATCCCCACGAGCATGTTCTGCGGATTGCCCGTCAGCGTCATGACGCTGCCGATATTGGCCGAGGTCACCAGCGCCACCAGGTACGGCACCGGGTTCCGCCGCGCCTTCACGAGCGCCCCCAGAACGATCGGCGTGAAAAGAAGGCAGATCGTGTCGTTGACGAAAAGCGCCGACAGCAGGCCCGACGTCGGAACCAGAAGCGCCAGGAGTTTCGCGGGCGTCCCCGCCCGGAGAAGGATCCACGTCGAGACGTATTCGAAAAACCGCGCGGACTTGAGGTAGGCGACCACGATCATCATCCCGAAGAGAAGCGCGATCGTCTCCCAGTTGATCGCCTCCCGGACGGCCCGCGAAAAGGGGACGATTCCGAAAAGGACCATGAGGAGCCCTCCGGCCAGCGCCGCGGAGGGCCGGTCGAGGTTCAGGAAGCGGATCTTCTGGAGGGAAATCAGGACATAGGTGGCCGCGAAGACGGCCAGCGCCGCCGCGGTCGTCGCGTCCCATCGCATAAGAGGCTCCCGGATCGGAAAGAGTATACCGGCCGCTTCCCGGCGGGGGTATCGACTTCCCCCCGGCGCCCTGCTAGAATCCGCCCTGTATGCGCGCCGCGATCCTTGCCGCCGCCGCGCTCCTTTCGGGCGAAGGCTGGGAGTACCGCCCGGGGATCGGGTTCGTGAACCTCTCCACCATGGAGAAAAAATCCCCGGCGGAATTCCTCGACCACGCCCGGACCCGCCGCCGCGCAGGGGAACACGACGCGGCGCTCGAGGCCTTCTCCCTCCTGGCCGCCCACGCCCCGGAGGCCGCGCACCGCGAGGCCGCCCACTTCGAGCGCGCGGACACCTTTTTCGAGGCCGGCCGGTTCTACGAGGCCTACCAGGACGCCGAGGCGTTCCTGTCCCGGTACCCTCAGTCGGACCGCGCCGCCGCCGCCAAGCGCCTGGAGATGTCGGCCGCCCTCGAAATGGCCCGGCGGGGCCACAAGGAGCGCGTCCTCGGCCTGCCCCTCATCTCCACGTCCCGCACCGGCATCGAATGCCTCCGAGAGGCGCTGCGGCGCTACCCCCGCGAGGAGTTCACCGCCGACTTCATCCAGAAGCTCGGCATGTTCTACTACGACCGCGGCGACTACGACGCGGCCGAACAGGAGTTCTCCACGATCGTCGGAAATCCCGAACGGGGCATCCCGGCGGAGTACCCGGACTCCCCCGAAGCGGTCCTGGCGCTCTACATGCTCGGGCGCACCTCCGAGCAGCGCTTCCAGGGGATCGCCCGCGACATCCGCCCCCTCCGCGAGGCGCGGCGCCACTACGAGCGCTTCCTCGAAGAGGCCGACCGGCTCCGGCGCCTCCCCGAGCCCGCCGCGCGCTGGGTGGACGGGCTTCTCGGCCCCGTCCGCGAGCGCCTGACGGAGGTCTATTCCCGCATGCTCGAAAAGCAGCTCCGGACGGCCGAATACTATGACTGGAAGGGATTCCCCCGGTCCGCCGCCATCTACTACCGTTCGATCCTCAAGGACGAGGCGTCCTTCCGGCGGGTGCTCAAGGACTTTCCCGAGACGACCGCCGCCCGCCAAGCCCGGGAGTTCCTGCGGCAGCTCGCCGCGGACGCGCCGAAGTGAAACCGCTGCCGGCGCTCGTCCCGGTCGCCCTCCTGGCCGCCTGCAGCGTCGGCGGACTCTACGAAGACTACCCCGAGGTCCGCGTCGACATCTTCGACAACGTCAGCGAGCGCCGCACCCACGAGTTCGACTTCACCGACGCGGTGGTTCAGGAAATGGCCTCCCGGGGAATCCGCGTTAATAAGAGAAACGCGCCGTATACGCTCAAGGGACGGATCCTGGATCTGCGGACCCCCTCGGTCGTCGACCAGGCCCGGACGGACGTGGTCCTCGTCGGTTCCCTGAAGCTCCATATGGAAATCTGGCTCGTGGACAACCGCACGGGCGCCACGGTCTGGAAAGACGATCGCGTCGAGGCGGTCACCTTTTCCACCGCCCGCGGAGAATCGTTTCAGAGCGCCCGGCAGGAGATGATCGACCGCGTCGCCCGCTGGGTGGTCACGCACTTCGAAAAGGAGTGGTAGCCGCCCCGCCGGATCGTGTAGGATGTAAGATGCGAATCGCGAATCACGAGGAGCGGGGATCTCCGCCCAAACCCTCCCGGAGGGAGGAGATGCCCCGCCGTGGGTAACTCGTTCCCCGAAGCGGTGACGGGATAGGATTTCAGGATGGACTTCGACGAAGAATCCCCCCGCCGGGAGGAATCCCGGCCCCGCAAACCCCGCGGGTTCCTGTTCTTCCTGGTGCTCATCTTCCTGGCCGTGATGATGTTCGTCTGGGGCCGCACGGCCATCGGCGGCGCCGGGAAGGTCGCCGAAGTCTCCATCGAGGAGTACGTCGAGCTCAAGGAAAACGGAAAGGTCCGCAGCGTCCGCATCGTCGGCGACGACCTCGAGGCCGAGATGCACAGCGGCTACATGCGGGCCGGCCGCCCCCACCGCCGCGTCCACGCCAAGATCCCGCCGGGCTATCTGGGCGACTACCAGGGCTACCGCCGCCTCACCGAGGGACTGCCCGCGCAGAACGTCGAGTACGACCCGCCCAACATCTTCTTCCAGCAGGTGCTCCTCCCGCTGATCCCGTGGTTCCTCATCATTCTGCTCGTCTGGTACTTCTTCTTCCGCCAGATCCGCGCCACGGGAGGCCCGGGCAACATCCTCTCCTTCGGCAAGAGCCGCGCCCGCTTCATCACCGCGGACAAGGTCAAGACCACCTTCGCCGACGTCGCCGGCATCGAGGAAGCCAAGGAGGAAGTCGCCGAAATCGTCGAGTTCCTCAAGAACCCCCAGAAATTCGCGCGCCTGGGAGGCCGCATCCCGCGGGGCATCCTCCTCGTGGGCCCGCCCGGCACGGGAAAGACCCTCCTGGCCAAGGCCATCGCCGGCGAGGCCGGCGTCCCCTTCCTCTCCATCTCCGGCAGCGACTTCGTCGAGATGTTCGTGGGCGTGGGCGCCTCGCGCGTCCGCGACCTCTTCCGGCAGGCCAAGGAAAACTCCCCCTGCATCATCTTCCTCGACGAGATCGACGCCGTGGGACGCCGCCGGGGCACCGGCCTGGGCGGCGGCCACGACGAGCGCGAGCAGACCCTCAACCAGATTCTGGTCGAAATGGACGGCTTCGACACCGACGAGGGCATCATCGTCATGGCGGCCACCAACCGCCCGGACGTCCTGGACCCGGCGCTCCTGCGCCCGGGGCGCTTCGACCGGCAGGTCGTCATCGATCTTCCGGACGTCAAGGGGCGCGAGGAGATCCTGCGCATCCACGCCCGCAAGGTGAAACTCGCCCGGGACGTGGACCTCAAGGTCGTGGCCCGCGCCACCCCCATGTTCTCCGGCGCGGATCTGGCCAGCCTCATCAACGAGGCGGCCATCATCGCCACGATGAAGAAAAAGGACGCCGTGGAGATGAGCGACCTCGAGGAAGCCCGCGACAAGGTCCTCTGGGGCCGCCAGAAGAAATCCCGCGTCGTCGTCGAGGAGGAAAAGCGCATCGCCGCGTACCACGAGGCGGGCCACGCGCTCGTGGCGTCGTCGCTGCCGGAGTGCGATCCCGTCCACAAGGTCACCATCATCCCGCGCGGCCGCGCCGGCGGGGCCACGATGTCGCTCCCCGAGCGCGACCGGTACATGCTCTCCCGCAAGTACTGCCAGGCGCAGCTGGCGGTCCTCTTCGGCGGCCGCGTGGCGGAGGAGCTTTTCTTCCCCGACATCTCCTCCGGCGCCCAGGACGACATCCGCAAGGCCACGGATCTGGCCCGCCGCATGGTCTGCGAGTTCGGCATGAGCGAGAAGCTCGGCCCGGTCTCCTACTTCGAGGAGGAGGAACACCTCTTCCTGGGCCGCGAGATCGCCCGCACCCGCAACCACAGCGAGGAAACCGCCCGCGCCATCGACGCTGAAGTCCGCCGGTTCATCGACGAGGCCTACGCCCGCGCCCGCGAGATCATCAGCGCGCGCCGCGACCGCCTGGAGGCCGTCGCCCAATCCCTGCTCAAGTACGAGACCCTCACGGGCGACGAGATCCGCTCGATCCTCAAGGGCGAGTCGATCGACGCGTGGAAGGAGCAGGAGCGCGCCGAGGAACTGGCCCGCCAGGAACGCGCCCGCGCGGAAGAGCGCGCCGCCCGGCGCGAAGAAGGCTGGCGCGCCGGCCAGGAGCCGCTCCCCGGCCCCCAGCAGGCCTGAGGGACGGAACCTTCAGGGCTTCTTCAGGCTTTCGAGGAGACGCCGCGCCTCGTCGGATTCCGGGAGCTTCGGGAACTCCGCCAGGAGCGACTCCAGCACCTCCCGCGCCTGGTCCTTCCTGCCGCTGCGCAGATACGTCTGCGCCGTCTTGATCTGCGCGCGGGCGTAGGCGCGGTTGACCTCCTCGTCGCTCAGCCGGTCCGCGTCCGCCCCCAGAGACCCGCGCGGGGCGGCGGGAGGCTTCGGAGCCCCGACGGACGGAACCCCGCGCGCGCGGGCCCATTCCTCCTTGGCCCCCGCCAGCTCCTTCTTCCAGTCCTCCGGCACCTCCCCGGCCCCCTTCCAGGACACCGCGCCGCGCGCGAACTTCTCCATCCGCGCCAGCGCCTCTCCCTCGGGCGCGGCCGCCATTCCGAGAAGAGTCTCCCCGTCCATCACGAACCGGGC
Organism: Planctomycetota bacterium; assembly: GCA_035574235.1. Taxonomy (NCBI): domain Bacteria; kingdom Pseudomonadati; phylum Planctomycetota; species Planctomycetota bacterium. The sequence goes on from DATLZA010000091.1 coordinate 18,512, forward strand.
GGTGCGCCCTTCGCCGGCGACCAGCCCCTCCGCCCGCTCGATCGTCCCGGGAACCGTGACGGAAACGGCGTACCGGAAGTCCTGGAGCATGGGGCGAAGAAGCTCCGTCGCCGCCCGGATCTGATCGGCCTCCGCGTTCGACCGCGCCCGGGCGGCCGCGGCCCGGAATTCCCCGAGCTTGTCCACCCCCTTGGGCCGCTCGGCCGTGAGCGTTCCGCCGTCCGGCCGGCGCTCGTATCGGAAGGAAACCGTTTTCGGCCGCGCCGACGGTCCCTCCTGCGCGGGGGAAGCTCCGTCGTAAAGGACGACGCGATTGATGTCTTCGAAGTATCCGACAAAGGAGAAATGAATCCAGTCCGCATCTTCCCGCCGCGGGCGGATCCGCCAGGCGACGATCCCGTCCGCCATCCGGGCCAGCCGCTCCGGACGGTCGAATCCCTCGAGCGCGTCGGGCTGAAGCGCCGGCTCCTCTCCCGTCCGGGCGGCGGCCTCCACCATCTTGAAGAGCGACTTCTTGATGGACATCGTGAAGTCGATCTTCCCCGAGCCGTCGGGATAAAGCGTCGTCTTCTCCTCGCCCTGAAAGCAGCCGGCTCCGAGCCCGACAAGAAGGGCGCACCCCGCCGCCAAGCTCCATCGACGAAACATGAGGAACCCTCCCCGAATTCCGAGGTCGCGCGCCCGCCCGCGCTCCGTGCGGACAAGTCGACTCTACCCTTATGTACCCCACAATTCCCAAGACCGGGCCTCTCCGCCGGAACCTTGACGGCGCCCCAGCGGCCGCCCATGCTATGGCCATGCCCGCCGACCTTGAGGAGCGCCTGAATCCGCGCATCGTCCCCGGCCCCCGCGGACCGGTCGTCGCCCTCGAGCGCCTGACCCCGCGCGAACGCGCCCTCCTCGGCGGCGACCGCCTCCGACCCGACGAAGCCCCCCCCGGCCCCCTCGGCGACCTCGTCCGGGAAACCTGGAGGCTCTGGACCTCCCGCGAGATCCGCGTGCCGCTCCCCCGCGGGGAACTCGCCTTCGGACGGCGGACCCTCGTCATGGGCATCCTCAACGTCACCCCCGACTCCTTCTCGGACGGCGGACGCTTCTTCGACCTCCCCCGCGCCCTCGAGCATGCCCGCGCCATGGTCCGCGACGGCGCCGACATCATCGACGTCGGCGGAGAATCCACCCGCCCCGGCGCGCGCCCCGTCCCGGCCGCCGAAGAACGCCGCCGCGTGCTCCCCGTCGTCGAACGCCTGGCCGCCGAGGGAATCACGGTTTCGGTCGACACCTCCAAGGCCGCCGTGGCCGCCCCCGCCTTCCGCGCCGGCGCCGCCATTCTCAACGACGTCCGCGCCCTCCGCGGAGATCCGCGCCTGGCCCGGGAGGCCGCCCGCGCCGGAGCCGCCGTGATCCTCATGCACATGAAAGGCTCCCCCCGCACGATGCAGAAGAACCCCCGCTACGGCGACGTCGTGGCCGAGATCCTCCGGTTTCTCCGCCGCGCCCTGAAAAACGCGTTGAGCGCCGGAATCGAGCGTGATAAAATCCTCGTGGACCCGGGGATCGGTTTCGGAAAGCGGCCCGAGCACAACGTGGAGATCCTGCGGCGCCTGGAAGAGCTCCGCAGCCTCGGCCGCCCGCTGGTGGTCGGAACCTCGCGCAAGAGCTTCATCGGCCACTATCTGGGCCGCCCGCCGGACGAGCGCCTCCACGGCACCGCCGCGACCGTGTCCGTTTCCATCCTCCGCGGCGCCGACGTCGTCCGCGTCCACGACGTCCGCGCGATGTCCGACGTGGCCCGTATGACCGACCTTCTGAGATGATCGAGGAGTTCAAGAACCCCCGCGCCTGGATCGAGATCGCGCTCCTGGCGGTCACCTTCTACTTCATTCTCAACTTCATCCGGGGCACGCGCGGCGCCGGCATCCTCAAAGGCATCGTCTTCCTCTTCAGCGTCGCGTTCCTGGGCCTCATGTACGTGGCCGACCGCCTGGAACTGGAACGGATCCGCGACATGCTGCGCTGGGTCCTGTCGGGCTCGGCGCTGGCCATCATCATCCTGTTCGCCCCGGAGCTCCGGCGCGGCCTCTCCCACCTGGCCCAGTCGCCCCTCCTCTCGCCGCTTTTGCGCGGACCTTCGAGCAAGGTCGTCGACGAGCTCGTCGACGCCGCCGTGAAGCTCTCCAAGAACCGCATCGGCGCCCTCGTGGCCATCGAACGCGACGTAGGCCTGGGCGAATACGTCGAAAACGGCACCCGCCTGGACGCCCAGCTGACGAGCGAGCTTCTCGAAACCATCTTCTACCCCGGCTCGGCCCTTCACGACGGCGCCGTCATCGTTCAGCATGACCGCGTCGCCGCCGCGGGATGCCTCCTCCCCCTCACCGACGACATGACCCTCTCCAAGTCCCTGGGCACCCGCCACCGCGCGGCCCTCGGGATCTCCGAGGAAACCGACGCCGTCGCGCTCGTGGTCTCCGAGGAGACCGGCAGGATCTCCCTCGCCGTCAACGGGAAGCTCCTGACGGACCTCACGCGCGAATCCCTCGAGCGCCTTCTGAACGACTTCCTGGCGCGCGCCGACCGCGCGACCCTGCCGTTCCGGCGGACCCCCTCCGATAACGGCGGCGCTCCCGCCCCCGGCCCGGCCGAAGCCCGCGGCGCGGAGCTCTCCGCCGGAAAAACCGAATCGCCCCCCGCGCCCGGAAAGACGTAGGAGAGCCCGCCCGTGAGCGTCAAAAAAATCTTCCTCGAGAACCTGACGACCAAGGCGATGGCGCTCTTTCTGGCCGTCCTCACCTGGGTCTACCTCTTCACCCAGAGCAACGGCCCCGGCGAAATCGAAGTGCAGTTCTGGCCGAACCTCGACATGAAGGACTTCGCCTCCGTGAGCTATCGCGACGGAGACCGCGAGCTCGTCCCCGGCGGCTCCCTCCGCATCCGCGTCGTCGGCCCCAAAGGCGACGTCCGGACCCTGTCCCTGCGCCCCATGATCTTCCGCTGCGACTTCCGCATCGACCCCAAGGAGCTGACCGGCCTGAAGGGAACCTACAAGATCAGCCTCATCCGGGAAAACTTCAACCTGCCCGCCAACTTCTCGATCGAACCCCTCCCCCAGATCGCCGTGCACTACACGAAGTATGTCGAGAAGGAGCTGGAGCTCGTCGCCGACCTGCGCCACTACCAAGGTCAGCCCCGCCCCGGCTATCAGGTCGAATCCATCACCACCCTTCCCCGGCGCATCCGCGCCAAAGTTCCCGCCGACCTCGAAAATCTGGAGCGCGTGGACATCCGCCGCGTGGACGTCACCGGCCGCTTCGAGAGCTTCAGCGTCGAACGCTGGGAACTCGACCCCGCCGCCCTCGAGGCCCGCCTCCAGCCGGTGGAATCCTTCCGCGTCGAAGTCAAGATCGTCCCCCAGCCCGCCCGCCGCCGCTTTACGGTGGACCTCCACGTCGCCGCCCGGCCCCACGAGCTTCATCGCGTGGAGCTCGACACCCCCCGCGCCGTCCTCATCGAGGTTCAGGGCCCCCAGGAACTCCTCCGCGACGTCTCCGAATCCGCCTTCTTCGCCTACGTCGTCGTGACCGAGAAGGACCTGGAGTCCGTGGGACCCCGGAACATCAAGGAATCCGGACTCGGCTGCCACATCCTGGACCCGCGCCTTCAGGGCCGCGTCACCGTCGTCTTCATGCCCGACGAGCGCCCCGAGAACCGCGAGGTCAAGATCAAGATCGTCCCGCGCTCCTGACCCGCCGGACGGTCCCCTTGATTCTTTCGCCCCGATTCCTCATACTCCATCCGCCCGATGGGAAAGATCTTCGGCACCGACGGCGTCCGCGACCGCGCCGGCCGGGGCCCCCTCGCCCCCGACCGCGTCGCCGCGCTGGCCGCCGCCGCGGGAACGCTCCTCCGGCGCGACTCCGCCCTCTTCGCCGCGCCTCTGCCCGAAGCCTTCCGCGCCCTCGGCGCCCCCGGCTCCGACCCCTTCGGCGCCGGCAAGGTCCTCGTGGGCCGCGATACCCGCGCCTCCGGACCCGCGATCGAAGAGGCCCTCGTCGAAGGCTTCCGCGCCGCCGGCATCGACGTCCTGCGCGCGGGCGTCCTTCCCACCCCCGGCGTCGCCTGCCTCACCCGCCTCTGGGGCTGCGCCCTCGGCGTCGTCATTTCCGCCTCCCATAACCCCGCCGAGGACAACGGCATCAAGCTCATCGCCCCTCAGGGCCTGAAGATCCCCGACGCCGCCGAGGAAGCCATCGAGGCGCTCCTCGAAGACCCCTCCTTCCGTCCCGCCGCCCCCCCCCGGCCCGGAACCGCCGAGGACGTCTCCGCCCGCACCGAGGACTACCCCGACTTCCTCGCCCGCTTCCTCCCGCGCCCCCTGCGCGGCGTCACCCTGGCCGTCGACTGCGCCCACGGCGCCGCCTCCGCCTTCGCCCGGCCTCTTTTCGAACGCCTCGGCGCCCGCGTCCTTCTCGCCGGCGCCTCGCCCGACGGCTCCAACATCAACGCCGGCGTCGGCGCCCTCCACCCGGAACGCGTCGCCGAGCTCGTCCGCCGCGAAAAGGCCGACCTCGGCGTGGCCTTCGACGGCGACGCCGACCGCGCCATCTTCGCCGACGAGACCGGCGCCGTGCGCGACGGCGAAACGGTGCTCGCCCTCTGCGGCGTGGAGCTCCGCCGCAAGGGACGCCTCCCGGGCGACCTCGTCGTCTCCACCGTCATGGCCAACTACGGCCTCGAGCGCCACCTGGCCGCCCACGGGATCCGGCTCGCGCGGACCAAGGTCGGCGACCGGTTCGTGGCCGAGGAAATGCTCCGCGCGGGGGCGGTCCTCGGCGGCGAGCCCTCGGGACACGTCCTCTTCTTCGACGCCGCTCCGGCCGGCGACGGCCTGCTGACCACGCTCCGCGTCCTCGGGGTCCTGGCCGAGCGCGGGGAACCCCTCTCGCGCTCGACCTTCGATAAGTTCCCGCAGGTTCTTCTCAACGTCCCCGTCCGCCGCAAGCCGCCCCTCGAGGAGGTCCCCGCCGTCGCGCGCGCGGTCGAGAACGCCCGGCGCGAGCTCGGTCCGGACGGGCGCATTCTCGTCCGCTACTCGGGCACCGAGCCCCTGTGCCGCGTCATGGTCGAAGGCCCCGAGGCCGCCCGGGTCGAGCGCCTGGCGGCGGATCTGGCCGAAACGGTCCGGAGGGAACTCGCGTGACGCCGCTGCGGCTCGGCGTGAACGTGGACCACGTGGCGACCGTCCGCCAGGCGCGCCGCGGGCGGGTCCCCGATCCCGTGGAAGCCGCCCGGGCCGCCGAGGAGGCGGGCGCGGACTCCATCGTCTGCCACCTGCGCGAGGACCGCAGGCATATCCAGGACGACGACGTCGCGCGCCTGCGCCGGGCCGTCCGTACCCGGCTCAACCTCGAGATGAGCCTGGCCCCGGACGTCGTCGCCGCGGCGCTCCGGATCCGCCCCCCTCAGGTGACGCTCGTCCCCGAACGGCGGCGCGAGCTCACGACCGAAGGGGGACTCGACGTCGCCGCCGCCCCGGAACGCGTCGGCCGGGCGGTCGAGCGCTTCCGCGCCCGCGGCATCGACGTGAGCCTCTTCATCGATCCCGATCCGCGCCAGGTGGCCGCCGCGCTCCGCGCGGGCGCCCCCGTCGTGGAGCTTCACACCGGAGCCTACGCCCACGCCTCCGGACGCGCCCGCCGGCGGGAGCTGGCGCGGCTGCGCGATGCCGCCCGCGAAGCTCGCGCGGCGGGCCTGGTCGTCGCCGCGGGCCACGGCCTGGATCTCGAAAACGTCGGACCCGTCGCGCGCCTCCCGGAGATCGAGGAGCTCAACATCGGCTTTTCGATCGTGGCGCGGGCGATCTTCGTCGGTCTGGGCCGGGCGGTGCGCGAGATGAAGGAGGCCCTGCGTGAGGCCCGCCGCCGATAGCCTTGCGGCGGCGCTTCTGGCGCTGGCCGCCTGCGGCCGCCAGGCGCCTCCGCCGCCCGCCCCCGCGGCCGCCCCTCCCCCTCCGGAGCTTCCCCTCCCCGCCGAGGTGCCCTTCCCCGACTGGGCCGAAGTCGATTCGGAAGAGTTTCCGCGTCTCGAGGATCCCCCGGACGCGGGAGGGCCCCTCCGCTGGGACTTCACCCCCGGACGCCGCCTGACCTACGACTTTTATCAGACGCTCGACCAGGCCGCCGCCTCCTCCTCGGACGGAAAGGAGCACAACGCCCGCACCCGCGACCGGAACGAAGGCGTTTTCGAGTTCGTCGCCGGCCCCGATCGGACCGCCCGCGTGGCCATCCGGATCCGCACGGTCGAGTCCTTCCTCGACGGCCGTCCCGTGCCGGCCGAGACCGTGGCCCGCGCGCCCCCGTCCGTCTTCGAGTGTTCCCTTCGGGAGGACGGCCGGGCCGAGGTCGGCCGCCGCGCGGGCGCCGCGGACGCGCAGATCTTCTTCGACGCGCTCCTGGCGGTCGCGCCCGGCGAGCACGGCCTCCCCGACGGCCGCCGCACGACCCGCCGGACCGGGACCTTCAAGGTCGGCCCCTGGCGCTGCGCGCGCGTGGAGACCGAGTTCGAATTCTCCCCCGCGGGGCCGGACGGCCGAACCCTCCTGCGCGGCCGCGCGGTCGGCTACTTCGATCTCGAGGGCGGCCGGTACGTGCGCGCCTCGGCGGCCGCCCGCACCTCCTCCCGCCGCCGCGCTCCGGCCCCCTCGGGGGGCGGCTGGACCGTGACGCGCCTGGACGCGGCCACGGAATTCCGCCTCAAGCTCCGAGACCGTCCCTGAGCCGGGCCGTCCCCGGACCTCAGGCGCGCGGAAGGCCTCGATTTTCGTTGATCCCGTGCGCCGGGACGCCTACCATCGAGCACCCGATGATCAAGACCGAAGGTTCCTTCGTCGCTCTGGTGACCCCGTACGCCGGGGACCAGGTGGACCTCGCCAAGGTGCGCGAGCTCGTGGACTTCCAGCTCGAAAACGGCACCGCGGGCTTCTGCCCCGTGGCCACGACGGGGGAATCCCCCTCCCTCAGCCGCGAGGAAAAAGCCGCCGTCATCCGCGCCGTCGTCGAGCGCGCGCGCGGCAAGGCGCTCGTCTTCCCCGGGGCCGGGACCTACAACACCCGCGAGACGATCGAGCAGACCCGGATGGCCCGCGAGCTGGGAGCCGACGGCGCGCTTCTGGTGACCCCGTATTACAACAAGCCCACCCAGGAAGGGCTCTTTCGCCACTACGAGGCGGTCGCCCGCGCGGTCCCGGGGTTCCCGATCATGCTCTACAACGTCCCGGGCCGCACGGGCGTGAGCCTGGCGCCGGAGACGACCGCCCGGCTCTCCAAAATTCCCGGCATCGTCGCCCTCAAGGACGCCTCCGGCAACGTCGAACAGGTCACCCAGGTCCGCGCCCTCTGCGACATTCAGATCCTCTCGGGCGAGGACTCCCTGACGTTCCCCATCCTCTGCCTCGGCGGCCGGGGGGTCGTTTCCGTGGCCGCCAACGTCGCCCCGCGCGCCGTCGCCGACCTCTGCCGGGCCGCTCTGGCGGGGGATCTGTCCCGCGCACGGGAGATCCACGAGCGTTTCTTCCCGCTCTTCAAGGATCTCTTCCTCGAAACCAACCCCATCCCCGTCAAGACGGCCCTGCGCCTGATGGGGCGCTACAACGGCGAACTCCGGCTGCCTCTCTGCGAGATGAGCCGCGCCAACGCCGAGCGCCTGGAGAAGACGCTGCGCGCCTGCCGGATCATCTGAAAACCTCCTCCGCCGCGATCACCCGCCAGACGCCCTCCTCCCGCCGGAACCGCAGCCGCAGGTGGAACTCCCCCGCCGGACGCGGCCCCAGGCGCACGACCGCGCGCACGAGCGCCTCCGCCTCCTCCCCGTCCACGTCCACCGCGCAGCCCTCTACGCGCAGCGAGGCGCCCCCGCCGAGCCGCCGCACTTCGCGCCGCACCCGCCGCGCGGCGTCCTCGTAGTCCTCGTTCCCCGACCGGTACGCCCGCGAAAGAAAAGCCACCACCGCCTCGGCGTCCCCCCGCTCGGCCGCCCGCGCCGCCTCCTCGATCCGCCGCTCGATCTCCCGCTCCGCCCCCGACGAGAGAAGAAACACCGCCGCCGCGGCCGCCCCCAGAAGAACCGCCGTGCCCCCCGCGACCTTCGCCGGAAAGCTCACCGCGTGGACTCCCGCACCCAGCGCAGATACTCCGGAAGCCCCGACGCGACCCGCAGCGTCACCACCTCCGGCACCTCGTACCCGTGAAGGGCCTTCACCCGCGCCGCCAGCTTCCGCGAAAGCGCCGCGCGCGACTTGATGACGAGCAGCACCTCGGAAGCTTCTTCCACGCGGCCCTTCCAGGCGTAGATCGACGTCACCCCCGGCACGAGATTCACGCACGCCGCCAGCCGCTCCCGGACGAGCGCCCGCGCGATCCGCCGCGCCTCGGCCTTCCCGGCGCACGTCACGAACGTCACCGTCTCGCTCATCGCACCCCCGCGGAAATCCGGCGGAGCCGCTCGATCACACGCGGAACGATCTCGAGCGCCCGGTCGATCTCTTCCTCCCGCGTCCGGGCCGAGACGCTCAGGCGCACCGAACTCCGCGCTTCCTCCTCCGAAAGCCCCAGGGCTTCCAGGACCGGAGAGGGTCGAAGCCCTCCCGAGGCGCAGGGCGACCCCGATCCCGCGCAGACCCCCTCCGCGTCGAGCGCCAGAACCGCCGCCTCGCCCTCCACCCCTTCGAACGAGACGTTCAGAAGATGCGGCGCCCGCCGGTGCGCCGGGCCGTGCACCCGCATCCCGCCCACCCGGCGGGCCAGCCCCTCCCGCAGCCGCTCCCGCAGCGCTTCCATGCGGCGGGCGTTCGCCTCGAGATCCTGAACGGCCAGGCGCAGCGCCTCCGCCAGTCCC
>DATLZA010000092.1 GCA_035574235.1 Planctomycetota bacterium
CGGGAAGCACGTGGTGCGCTTCGTCCAGGACGAGCCAATGGGGACGGGCGGCGCGGACGCGCAGCGGACGCAGGACGCCCAGAAGGCTCGCGAAGAACGCGGGCCGGTCTTCGAGCGGAACCGCCAGAAGATTCAGCGCCAGGCTCTGCCCCGGACGCGCCAGAAGGCGGGCGGCCTCCTCCAGGCTCGGAGCGTGTCCGGCCTCCCCGAGGGCGGGCGCCTCCTCGAAGTCCGCATAATCCCCCTCGGGATCCACCAGGCACACCTGGTACGCCCGCGCGACGAGCTGCTCCAGAATCGCCCGCGCCAGCGACGACTTTCCGCTCCCCGAAGGCCCCGCCAGAAGGATCCGCGAGCCGTAGGGGGGAATCCGCACCTCCCCGCCCCCTTCCCGCTCCCCCAGGGACACCGCGTGCCGCGCCAGAACCGGATCGAGGTCCCGCAGGTCGGTCGCAAGAATCCGCTCCACGAGCTCGACCACGCCCGCGCCGGCTCCCCCCGCCGTCACCCAGTCCGCGCGCGCGCGGACGGCCGGAAGGGCGTCGCGCACCGCCACGGCGCACTCGCAGAGGTCGAGGAACGCGTGGTCGTTCTCGGCGTCTCCCACGCCCACCGTGTTATGGGGCGAGACATCCATCTCTTCGAGCGCCGCCGCCAGTCCCGTGGCCTTCGTGACGCCCGCCGGCAGGACCATCACGGCGCCTTTGTTGAAGATCACGTGCAGTTCGAGTCCGGCGTCGCGGATGGCTTCAAGCACGTCGCGCTCGTGGGGCCGGCCCGTGGCCGTGAGGACGCGCCCCGTGGCGGGCGGCGCGCCGATTCGCGCGGCCAGCGCCCGGACGAATTCTTCCGGCGGAGGCTTGGCCAGCACGCGCACCTCGCGCGACTCCGGGGCGTAGAGGACCGCTCCGTTTTCGGCGACGATCCGGTCGAAGAGATCCGCCCGGGGAAAGGCGCCGAGGAGATCCTCCAGGAGCCGTCCGGTCACCAAAATGAGCTTGCGGCCCGAGGCGCGCAGGCGTTCCAGGGCGCGCTCCTCCGCGGGGCCCACGCGTCCCTCCCGCGCGAGCGTGCCGTCGTAATCGCAGGCCAGGAGGAAAAAGCGCATTTCCGGCGGCTTACGTCCTCGCGCGCGCGGAAGGGTCGCGACCGTCGCCGTTGGAACCCGCCGGGAGGGCGGCGGGTTCCGGCAGCGGCCATTCCAGGTGCGCGTCGCGGACTTCGCGGCGCAGGATGTCGAAGAAGAGAACGGACGGGCGCTCGATGGTCACGCCTCGGCGGCTCAGGTCGCGAAGCTCCCCGAGCGCGCCCTGGAGGTGCTCCTGGTCGAACAGATCGACCAGCGTCTGATACCGATGGGCGTTGGCCGGGTCCCCCAGGGCCAGAGCGATCTCGTGGGCGAGCGGAGAAGGCCGCCGGAGCGGGCGCAGCCGTTCCCGGAACGCCTCGTACGTGGCTCCCGGCGTGTACTCCACGCGGGCGCCCGGAAGGCGGCCCTTCCACTCCACGCGCGCGAGGTACCGGCGGTCGAGAAGCTCGGCGTGGGCCTCGTCAAGCGCACGGCGCGACTGCGCGGCGGACGTGTCCGGCAGCGGCGCGCGCTGGCGCAGTTCGGACAGGCCGCAGGCGGCGGGAACGCGCGGCTCCCGCCGCTCGAATTCGGCGTCGAGGATCTCCACCAGCCGCTGCGCCAGCGGCCGCTCCAGCGAGACCCACAGCTCCCAGTTGAGCGGGCGGATCCCGCCCATGTTCGCGGAAAGGGTGTAGAACCGGTCGAAGCCCACGGCGTGGCGCGCGAGGAACGGCCGTCCTTCCGCGGTCGAGAGGGTGAGCTGCGCGAAAAGCCGGCGCCGCCGGGACGGGGCGCCGCCCCCCTCGCGCTCGACGATCTCCAGGCCCGCCAGGCGCCGGAGGGCCTGATGGATGCGGGCGGGCAGGTGCGGTCGCTCCGCCAGCCTCAGGCGTTCGAGGATCTCCCGCACCGACACGGTCAGGACGGAGGGCACGGACCGGCGGGCCCCCACGCGCGTCTCCAGCGCGGTCCATTCGCAGGCGCGGAAGACGGCCCGGTCGAAGGGCCCCGGAAGCCCCTCGGGTCCCGGTCGGATTTCCCACGTGCGAAGGAACGACCGGCCGTCGCGGCGCTCCGGGAAACGGACCATGACGATGTCGGGGCGTCCGGCCTCGGTTTCGTCGAGAGCGCTCCACGGGTACTTCAGGAGCGACTGTTCCGCGTAGACGAGGACCGGACAGGCTTTTCGTTCGGCGAACAACGCGAAATGCAGGGGCGCCTCCGGGAGAGCCGGGGGCTCCGCCGGAGCCGGGGGCTCGACGGTCAGGGGATTGTCTTTCACGCCTCCTCCCTCGAACACAATCGGGGTCGCGCCGGAATGCGGGGCGTCGGAAGGTCGGGCCTCCGCGGCGGCCTCCCACCGGCCGTCCGGTCTTTCGTCCGACCGCCCACCCCTGATCCCTTCGCGGCTCAAATGTTACGCGCCCTTCGCGGAGCGTCAGGCAGGACGTCGCAACGCGCGTTCCTGGCGCGCCCGCTCGAGGCTGCGCCGCAGGACATCCGGCAGGTCCGCGGGCGTCGCGGACGGGACGGAGGCCGCGGGCGCCGCAGGCCCGGCCGGCGGCTCCTTCCAGAGAAGCTTGTGGCGCATGTACCGGACCAGCTCTTCGTGGAACTCGTCGCGGTGGACCGCGGGCACCCACGGCTCCGCCATCGTCTCGATGAGCTGCTCCGCCAGCGCGATCTCCAGGGGCGCGACTCCCAGCGCGTCGAGGTCGCGTCCCGGCAGGCGCAGGTCTGCCGGGGCGCGCAACCGCGAGGGATACCGGAGGAGGTTGAGCAGGAGCAGCCGGTCCTGGGGCAGGAGCACCGCCAGGTGCTGGCGCGTCCGCAGGAGCACGCGGGCGATCCCCGCGCGGCCCGTGCGGATCAGGGCCTCCCGCAAGAGCGCGTAGCCCTTCTCGCCGCCCGCCTCCGGTTCCAGGTAGTAAGGGCGTTCGTAAAAGACCGGAGAGATTTCGGCGGGGGACACGAAGGAGAGGACTTCGACCCTGTGGCTGCGCTCCGCCGCGAGGCGTTCGATTTCCTCGTCGGTCAGCGTCACGAGACGGCCGGGCTCGACCTCGAAGCCGCGCACGACATGTTCGGCGGGCACCTCTTCGCCCGTATTCTTGTTGACTCGCCGGTGGCCGAGGGGGGCCAGATCACGGCGGTCCAGGAGCGTGAAGTCCACGGGCTCCGGTTCCTCTCCGGGATGAAGCGCGATCGGGATCTCCAGGAACCCGACGCGCAACCGTCCCTTCCAGAGCGCGGTCACGGGCGGCCTCCCGCGCGTTCCCACATCCGCCGCAGGAGCTCGGGCGCGGCGGTCGGGACGCCGGTCCGGGCTCGCGCGTAGAGCGCCCGGAAGGCGCCCTGGCCGCGCGGTCCGGGGGGCGCCTCGAGAAAGAGGCTGCGGGCGGGGCCGCGGTCGGGGTCGGCGGGCCGCACGGCCGTGCCGTACGGGCCGGACGCGAGGCGGAAGCCGTCTTCCCGCAGCAGGCGCGCGAAGTCGGCGGGGAAATCCTGAGGGTCGAAATAAGCCAGAATCAGCTCGGGGGGCATGGGTGGAAACCTCCGGAGAGCACGCAGGTCTCTCCCACAAAAAGATCCCGAGCCGCGGGCCGCGTTACCCGGCGGGTTCATAACGGTCCCGCGCGGGCGCGGATCCTAGAGCGTAGTGTGGAAGGTCGCCCGGGGCGCGGGCCGGCCTTCGGTCAGGTTCGGGACAGGAGGTGGACGATGTTCGATTTCGGCCGGCGCGAGGCGGGGGCGGTTCGCGGCCGCATCCTGTGGGGGGTCGGGATCGTGCTGGGGATTCTGGCGGCGGGGGCGGCGGCGCGCGCGGCGGTTCTGAGGATGCGGGAGCGCCGGCACGCGGCCGCCGGCATGCGCGCGCGGTTGCGGGCGGCGATCGACCGGCTCTGGCCGCGTCGCGCGGAGGGCCGG
>DATLZA010000093.1 GCA_035574235.1 Planctomycetota bacterium
CCGAAAAAGGCCTCCGCACGTCCCGCCCCTCGAAAAGCACCGCCCCCTCCGAAGGCTCGCAAAGCCCCGTGATCGCGTTGAAGACCGTCGTCTTGCCCGCCCCGTTCGGGCCGATGAGCGAAAAAATCCGACCCGGCTCGACCGCGAAACTCACGCCGCGAACCGCCGCGAGCCCCCCGAAACGCACCGTCAGACCCCGCACCTCCAGAAGACTCACCGCGCCTCCCTCCGCTCCGGAAAAATCCCCTCCGGCCGGAACCGCATCACCGCGACCAGCGCCAGCCCGAACAGCAGGAACTTCCAGGAAATCGGCGTCCAAAGGACGTTCTCCCCCGAGGCGATCCCCGCCCGCGCCAGCGCCTCCGTGGCCTTCTTGAGCAGGATGTCGAGCCCCATCACGATCGCCGTCCCGCCGAGCACCCCCCGCAGGCTTCCCATCCCGCCCACGATGAGGATGACGAGCCCCGTCATCGAGACGTTGAAGTCGTAGGTCGCGGGATCCGCCGTGGTCTCCAGCTTGCTCGCCCAGAGCGCCCCCGCCGCGCCCGCCAGGGCCGCCCCCGTCGCAAACGCCAGAAGCTTCGCGCCGACCGGCGAAACCCCCATCGCCGTCGCCGCCAGCTCGTCCTCCCGGATCGCCTTCCACCGCCGTCCCACCCGCGAGCGCTCCAGGTTCCGCACCGCCGCCGCAAGCCCCGCCAGGATCGCCAGGTACAGGTAATACCACGGCTCGTACACCGACGCGGAGAACGCATACCCCGGCAGCTCCGGCGGCGGAAGCGGGTTGATCCCCTGCGTGCCCTTCGTGATCGACGGAATGTTCCTGAGAACGTCCTTGACGATCTCGCCGAACCCCAGGGTCACAATCGACAGATAATCCCCCCGGAGCCGCAACACCGGCGCTCCGAGCAGGAGCCCCGCCCCGGCCGCCGCCGCCGCGGCCGCCCCGAGCGCCGGCCAGAACCCCAGCCGGAAGGGATAGATCTCGCAGGACAGAATCGCGTAGGCGTACACCCCGATCGCCATGAACGCCGCCCCGCCCAGATGAAGAAGCCCCGCGCAGCCGACCACCACGTGAAGCCCCAGGGCGAGAATCGCGAAGGGAAAAACCCGCTGACAGATCTCGTTTCCCACCCGCCACGCCCCGAGCCCCGCCGCCTCGAGCCCCCAATCGAGAAGCGGAACCAGCGCCGCGCCCGCCGCCAGCCACGCCTCCACCCGGCCCGGCCGCCTCATACCTTCTCCCGCACCCGGGCCCCCAGAAGCCCGCTCGGCCGGAACACGAGAATGAGAATGAGAATCGCGAAAACGATCGCCTGCGTCCATTCGGCGGCGATCGCCCAGTCGCTCATCGCCCGCACCAGACCGATGAGCAGCCCGCCGAGCGCCGCCCCCGGCAGATTGCCGATCCCCCCGAGAACCGCCGCCGTGAACGCGTCCAGCCCCGCCCGATAGCCGAGCTGAAACGAGATCGTGTTCGTATAGAGCGCGTAGACGACCGACGCGAACCCCGCCAGCGCCCCTCCGAGGAGAAAGGTCGCTCCGATCACGCGGTCCACGTCGATCCCCATCAGGCGCGCCGCCACGGGATCCTGCGCCGTCGCGCGCATGGCCATGCCAAGCCGCGTCCAGCGGACGAACGCCGTCAGCCCCCCCAGAAGCGGCAGCGTCACCGCCCACACCAGAAGCTCCTTCCCCGTGAACCGCACCCCCGCCCCGAGCGCCCCGCCCAGGAGATCCGCGTTCGAGACGAGCGCCGGGAAATCCTTCGGCGCCGCGGCCGCCCGGCCGCCCCCGAACGCCTCCATCGGAAGCGCCCCCCAGAAAAGCCCCACATTCATGAGGATGAAGGACACCCCGATCGCCGAAACCAGGGGCGCCATCTTCGGCGCCTCCCGCAGGGGCCGGTACGCCCACCGGTCGATCGCCCAGTTGAGCCCCGCGCAGAAGGCCGGACACGCCGCCAGGAGAACCGCCAGCCCCCCGGGCCCCTCCAGTCCCAGCGCCCCCACGAGCGTCAGGGCCAGAAAGGTCCCCAGCATGAAAAGGTCGCCGTGCGCGAAGTTGATCAGCTCGAGGACCCCGTAGACCATCGTGTAGCCGAGCGCGATGAGGGCGATGATCATGCCGTTCGAGAGCCCGATGAGGACCTGCTGGAGGAAGGCCTCGAACCCGCCCATGAGTCCGGCTACGGCCCGCCCAGGATTTCCCGGAAGGACCAGCCACCGTCCTTCACGACGAACCCGCTCATCGTCCGGAGCGTGATGTCCCCGTTCTCGTCGAACGACCAGCGCCCGAGCGCCCCCTCGAAGTCGCGCGTCCGGGCCACCGCCTCGAGGATCGCCGCCCGGTCCTTGCGACCGGCCCGGCGGATGGCCTCGAGCGCCGCAAGCGCGCACTCGTAGCCGTACACCGCGTAGACCTCGGGCTCCGCTCCGAAACGCCCGCGGTACTTCCGGTAGAATTCCGCCCCCCGCCCCGTCAGCTTCTCCGGAGGAAGCCCTCCGAAGGTGGCGTGGACGATCCCCTCGGCGTTGGCCGCCCCCGCCGAATCGATGAACGCGTTCTCGACGCATCCGTCGGGCACCAGCACCCGGCCCCGGAACCCCGCGGCGCGCAGGTCCTTGACAAGCTGCCCGCCGTTGGACTGCGTGGTGCCGCCGAAATAGACCCAGTCGGGCGCCAGTCCCGCGATCTTGGCCGCCAACGACCGGTAATTCGCCGCCCGCGAGTCGATCCCCTCGTAGCCGAGAACCCGCAGCCCGATCTTCCCCGCGTGCGCCTTGAAGAGATCGGCGATCCCCTTGCCGTAAAGCTCGCGGTCGTGAAGCACGAAGACGGAGGCGCCGCCGAGCTTCTTGACCCACTCGGCTCCCAGGACCCCCTGAAGATCGTCCGTCGGAACCACGCGGAAGAAGTTGATCCGCCCGGAGGGCCGGTAGACGGCGGGCTCGTTGGGCTCCCCGAGGCCCGCCTTGGTGAACCCCGGATAGGTATTGGCCGGGGAGATCATGGCGAGCGACGCGGCGTTGAGTTTCGGAATCGAAACCTTGGCCGCGCCGGAGTTATACGTCCCGATGTAGACGACGACGTCGGGATCCTTGACGGCGCGATCCGCGTTGGCCGCCTCGATCGCAGCGTCCCAGTCGCCCCGCTGGGGGGAGGCGTCGTCCCAGTCCTCGTAGGCCACGCGGAAAGGCCCGGCGCGCCCGCCGGCCTCCTCGAGCGCCAGGCGGATGCCGTTGACGATCGTCCCGGTCTGGGCGGCGGCGCTTCCGGTCCGGGGGAGGCTGGAGACGATCTTGACGAGGCCGGGGTCGCCGGCCGGGGCCCCTCCCCGGCCGCAGCCCGAAACGGCCAGGGCCGAAAGCGCGGCGGCCCAGGCGCCCCGGACCCGGAACTTCATGCGACGCCCTCCTTCTTCACGCCCCCGTCGCCTCGTCCATCTGGCGCATCTCCTCGGTCACGCGCTTGGACTGCCAGATGGCCCAGGCGATTCCCGCCAGGGCCAGCAGGCCGATGATCCAGCCCACCGTGGGGTTGACCTCCTTGAGGGTGGCGCTCGTCCGCGCGCCGATGTTGTATTTGAGCACCAGCGGCAGAACGATCAGGCTCACCATGTTCATCACCTTGATGAGCGGATTCAAGGCCGGCCCGGCCGTGTCCTTGAGCGGGTCGCCCACCGTGTCTCCCGTCACGGACGCCTTGTGGGCTTCGCTCCCCTTGCCGCCGTAGAGGCCGTCCTCGATGGCTTTCTTGGCGTTGTCCCAGGCGCCGCCCGCGTTGGCCATGAAGACCGCCAGGAGCTGCCCCACGAGAATCGTCCCCGCCAGGAAGCCGCCCAGGCCGTAAGGCCCCAGGAAGAAGCCCACGAGCACGGGAGTGGCGATCCCCAGAAGCCCGGGGCCGATCAGCTCCTTCTGGGCGGCGCCCGTGCAGATCGAGACGACGCGGCCGTAGTCCGGGGTCTTCTTGCCCTCCAGGATCTCCCGGTCGCGGAACTGGATGCGGACCTCCTTGACGATGAGGTAGGCCGCGCGGCCCACGGCCCGGATGAGCATGCTCGAGAAGAGGAACGGCACCGCCCCGCCGATGAGGAACCCGATGAAGACCATGGGATCCGCCGGCGTGAGTTTCCCCGCGTGCTCGAAGAACTGCTCCGTGGTCATGAGGTGGATCTTATCCTCGCTGCCCACGGCGATCACCGCGATGAAGGAGGCGAAGAGCGACACCGCGGCGATCACGGCCGAGCCGATGGCGATCCCCTTGGTCTCGGCTTTCGTGGTGTTGCCCACGGCGTCCAGATCCGCCAGAATCTGCCGGGACCGCTTGTAGCTTCCCGGCTCGGCGCGCTCCATTTCCTCCTTGTCGTAGCCCATCTCGCCGATGCCGTTGGCGTTGTCGGCCACCGGACCGAAGACGTCCATCGAGATCGTGTTGCCGGTGAGGGTCAGCATGCCGATCCCGCACATGGCCACGCCGTAGGCGATGAAGACCGGGCTCGTGCCGCTGTAGATGAGGACCGACCCCAGGATCGCCACCGCGATGATGAGGATGGCGTAGACCGTGGACTCGTACCCGACGGCGAAGCCCTGGATGATGTTGGTGGCGTGGCCCGTCTGGCAGCTCTTGGCGAGCGACTTGACGGGTTCGTACTGCGTGTGGGTGAAGTAGCTCGTGACCTTGTTGAGCGCGACCGCCAGGAAGACGCCGATGAGGCACGTCAGCGCCGGCCGCATGTCGAGGGTCGAAGTCCCGAAGTTCGCCCACCAGGGAAGCTCCGCCACCGAACCCGCGCGGTCCCCGTTGAGATCGAATCCGAAGACCGCCTGCTTGTACTGGACGAAGTAGGACGGGTCGAACTTGAGGTAGATGAAGCCCAGGAGGAAGAAGCCCACCACGCTGATGAGGGAGCCGATCATGAAGCCGCGGTGGACGGAGTGGAGGGCCGTGTCGGAGGTATCCTTCTGGCCGGCCCGGACGCTGTAGGTCGAGATGATCGAGCCCACGACGCCGATCGCGCGCACCAGAAGCGGGAAGATCACGCCCTTGTGGCCGAAGCTCGC
The DNA here is from genome assembly GCA_035574235.1 of Planctomycetota bacterium. Classification (NCBI taxonomy): domain Bacteria; kingdom Pseudomonadati; phylum Planctomycetota; species Planctomycetota bacterium. Next base: position 5,067 of record DATLZA010000093.1, read on the forward strand.
GTACCCCAGGATCATCGCGGCCACGATCGTGACCTCGTAGGACTCGAAGATGTCGGCGGCCATGCCGGCGCAGTCGCCGACGTTGTCGCCCACGTTGTCGGCGATGGTGGCGGCGTTGCGGGGATCGTCCTCGGGGATGCCTTTCTCGATCTTGCCCACGAGATCCGCCCCGACGTCGGCGGCCTTCGTGTAGATGCCTCCGCCCACGCGCATGAACAGCGCCAGGAGGGTCCCTCCGAACCCGAACCCGAGCAGCGCCTCGTAGGCCTGCTCGCCGTAGGCCATGAAGATGAGGGTTCCGCCCAGAAGCCCCAGGCCGTCGGTCAGCATTCCGGTGATCGTGCCGGTGCGGTATCCGAGTTGCATGGCCTCGCCGTAGCTGCGGCGGGCCGCGGCGGCCACCCGCAGGTTGCCCTGCGTGGCCAGGCGCATGCCCACGAACCCCACCAGCCAGCTGAACGCCGATCCCATGAGGAAGGCCGCCGCCCGCCCGAAGGCCACGTGGTTGTGCCCCTCCCCCATCTTCGTGAGGAAGAGGATGCCGGTGATGACAACCATGAGGGGCCAGATGCGGGAGAACTGCTGCCGGAGGTAGCCGTTGGCCCCCTCCCGCGTGGCGTCGGCCACGCGCTTCATCTTCTCCGTGCCGGTGTCGGCCTTGAGCACCTGCCCCACGAGAAGCCCCGCGTAGACGAGCGCCGCCAGGGCCGTCAGGAGCACGACCCAGAGCATCGCCTTCTCGAAGCCGCTGTACTCGGGGCTCGTCATGAACGAGAAGAATCGAAACTCTTCCCGTTCCTGGGCCCCCTCCGGCCGCGGCGGGCCGTAGATCGACGCGTGGGCGTACAGCCCCAGGAAGAAGAAAGCCATCAGAATGAAAAAGGACCGGCTCAGCGACCGACGAAGCCCAGAGCGGAACGCCGTGCGCCTCACGAACGCCTCCTTGAAATGAGCGGAACGCCCGTCTTCCGGACCCGAGACCCCGGCCCGCCTATCGGGCCGAATCCCCCCCGGGTGCGTCGCGGGGGATTTTAGGCAAAGGCCCCCCCGCGTACAAGGTAATCGTTCACTCCCTCCGGTCGCCGATCCCGAAGGCCGGGGCGCCCCTTCCCCCCGGCGGAGGGGAATCTCCCGGCATTCGTGATTCGCAGGTTCATTTGCTCCCCGGGCACCCATGGCTTAGAATTCGTTGCGATGACCGAAAAGGCCGCCCCGTCCGCCCGCGTCCTCTACGTGGAAGACGATTCCACCGCCGCCCTCCTCGTGCGCAATATCCTCGAACGCGAGGGCTATCTCTTCGAGCACGCCGCCACCGAGCGGGACTTCTTCCGCGCGCTCGGCGAGGACCGGCCCGATCTGTGCCTCATCGATCTCACCCTTCCGGACGCCTCCGGCCTGGACGTTCTGGAGAAACTCCGCTCCCGCTTTCCCGACCTTCCCGCCATCGTCGTGACCGCCTCGGAGGCGATCGAGGACGTGATCGGCGCCATGAAGCGCGGGGCGGTGGATTACCTCACCAAACCCATCGATCCCCGGCGCCTGGCGGTCTCGCTCGCCAACGCCCTGCGCCTCCACCGCCAGCAGCGCGAGATCAACCGCCTGCGGGCCGACGTCGAGGAAGCCTATTCCCTCGAGCATCTCATCGGAAGCTCCTCGGGCATGGAACGCGTCCGGAACATGATCCGGAAAGCCGCCCCCTCCGACGCGACCGTCCTCGTCGTCGGCGAAAGCGGCACCGGCAAGGAGCTCGTGGCCCGCGCGCTCCACGCGCTCGGCCCCCGCTCCGTGGGGCCCTTCGTGGACGTCAACAGCGCCGCCCTCGCCGAAACCCTCCTCGAAAGCGAGCTCTTCGGCCACGAAAAAGGCGCCTTCACCAGCGCCGTCGCCCGCCGCCGGGGCAAGTTCGAACAGGCCCACGGGGGCACGCTTTTCCTCGACGAGATCGGCGACATGCCCCTCCCCACCCAGGCCAAGATCCTCCGCGCCCTCCAGGAGCGATCCTTCCAGCGCGTCGGCGGCGACGAGAAGATCGCCGTGGACGTGCGCGTCATCTGCGCCACCCACCGCAACCTCGAGGAGGCGGTCGA
>DATLZA010000094.1 GCA_035574235.1 Planctomycetota bacterium
GAGCGCAGGATCTTGACCTGGGCGGTCTTGGTCTTGGGGTCGGCCGATTCGAGGACGCCCTCGGCGATGACCTGGGATTCGTTCATGAACTGCTGCAGCGGATAGAGCGCTTCGATGTACGCGTGCGCCGCCGCGGGGGCGAGGAGCGCAAGCGCCGCGAGGATCCGCGTCATGGCCGCACCTCCGGGGTTCTCCTGGGACCGCCGAACCTCGATAACGGAGGAGGGGCCGGGCGTTACAGAAGCGCCTATCGGGCGAGGAGCCGGAGGGCGACGTCCTCGAGGAAAGGCGGCGCGGCGAGCCGGCGCTCGCCTCCCGCATGGTCGAATTCCTCCCGCGCGCCGCAGGTCCCGCTCCGGGGGTGCATCCACTCGGCGGTGTACCGGCCGGCCGGAAGGTCCAGGACGATTTCCGCCCGCCGTTCGTTCAGGTCGCGCCCGAAGGGGCCCAGGTTCGACCAGTCGAACTGGAGGGAGGCCTCCGTGCGGGAGGCGCGGAGGCGGCGGAGGTCCGTCCCTTCGAAGTATTCGGCTTTGAGGCCCGGGCCGGCGCCGTCCGGCAGGGAAAAACGCTCGCGCGGGATGATCTGCTTCTTCTGGCTCGGGCTCGACCAGGCCAGGCGGAGAACCGCGCCGCCCGAGCGCTGATAGTACTCGAGGACGATGGGAACTTTCCGGCCGGCCTCCAGGGCGATCGTTCCCGCGTCGTCGCGGGCGGAGGAATCCGTCCAGCGGTCGACGACCAGGCGGCCGTCGATCCAGAGGCGCGCGCCGTCGTCGGCCGTGACGGTGAACGTGTAGGTTTCGGAAAAGCGGGGTTCGAGGAGTCCGCTCCATCGGGCGGAGAAATGACGTCCCCCGAGCGGGACATGGGCGTAGACGGCGTACTGGCGGCCGGGCTCCGCCAGGACGCGCGCTTCGAGGTCCTCCGGGGAGATGCGGCGCAGGACGCCGGGGGCCGGCGCCATGCGGACGAAGTCGAAACCCTCCATGAATTTCTTGAGAGCCCCGAGCTGGCGCCGGAGCGCGGGGCTCCCGCCGCCGGGCGAGCGGTAGTCCAGGAAGGTTCCCCGCGGGTGCTTCGTCGTGAAGGAGTAATCGAGGTGGCTGTAGAGCGCGCCGCCGGCCAGGATGAAGTTCCACCCTTCGGTGCGGTAGAGGACGTCGTCCTTTCCCCGGAAGCCGGTTTCGTTTTCGCCGATGGGCTTGCCGAGCCCCCCGTTCAGGGCCACCGCGTCCGGCGGGACGCAGTAGTGAAAGTTGAAGATCGAAACCGCCGGGTGGGGGTTGACGACTTTCGCGCGGCCGTTGGCCACGTTCTGGGAAATCAGGTGCTTGTGAGGGAGGTCTTTCTCGGCTTCGACGATGGCCTCCGCCATCCGGTGCTGCCACTCGAGCGTGACGCCGCCAAGGTAGGGTTCGTTGCAGATCTCGAAGTAGAGATTGTCGAAGGGGGCGAGTTCCCGGACGATTTTCCGGGTGGTGGCGAGCTGGACCTCGAGGAGTCGCGGGTGCTTGAGGGTGTAGACTTCGTCGCGGGGGACGGGCTTGCCGTCGGGTCCGAGTCCGACGCCGTTGACGTTGTTGTCCGGATGGAGGGGGGAGGCTTTCCAGAGCGTTTCGTCGTAGTTGGGGCACCACAGGTTGACCTCCACGACGACGCCGCGTTCGGAGGCCGTTCGGACGAAGTCGCGCAGGCGTTCGAAGAAGGCGGGGTCCCAGCGGGAAAGATCGAACTTGTTCCCTCCGTGGGCGTAGCCGGGCCGGTCGCTGCGCGCCCAGGGGGCCAGATAGCGGCCCGGCGCCGGGGCGAGGGTGTTGTCCGTGATGCCGAAGGAGCCGGGGACCTCCCGGTAGGTGCCCGCCCAGAGGCGCGTGTGGTTGAGTCCGTCCGCCTGGAGGGTTTCAAGGTAGGCGGCGTAGTCGAAGTCAAGGTTGAGGACCGCGCCGTAGTGTTCGCCCGATCCCACAAGCAGCGTGGGTTTCCCGCGCCAGAGGAAAAGGCGGGGGTTGTCGGGGTGAAGGGAGAGGGGGCGCGGCTCCCCGGCGGTCGGGGCGGCGGCGCAGCCCGCCGCCAGCACGAGAAGGGCGGGGAGACGGCTCATGGGGCGCTTCCCCTTCACGGGCCGATGCAGTAGAGCGCCTTGGAAGTGCGGAGGAAAAGGTTGTTTCCGGAGACGGCGATGGAGGAGAGCGTGTAGTCGTCGTCGAGCTTGTTTTCGGCGAGCACCTTGAACTCGGGTCCGGCGGCCAGCACGGTGGTGCGTGCCTCGGTATTGGTGACGTAGATCTTGCCGTCGGCCAGGAGGGGGGAGGCCCAGTACGTGCCGCGGGGAAGACGCTCCTTTTTGTACTTGGCCTCTCCGGTCCGGGCGTCCACGCAGCTCATCAGGCCGCCGTCGCCCAGGATGTAAAAATACGTGCCGTCCGACACGGGCGAGGGGACGTCGAAGAGGATCTCGGCGCTCGTCCAGAGGAGATTTTTCCGGGTGACCAGACCCTGGCCGCCGGCGCGGAAGGCGAGGGTGGGTCCCTTCTTGATGCACGAAACGAGGATGTCGCCGGCCGCTCCGGGGGTGCAGATCTGGCGGTAGAACTGATCGTTGTTGGGATTGAATCCTCCCATGCGCCAAAGTTCGCGGCCCGTGGCGGGATCGTGGCCGGTGACGTAGTCGCCGCCGGCGACGATGAGGTGGATCCGGTCGCCGACCTTGAGCGGGAAGGGGGTCGTGTAGGCGTCGGGGCCCTCGTTGGGGGAATCGGTCGGCCGGTCCACTTTCCAGAGCAGCCTGCCCGAGGCCGCGTCGAAGCAGGCCAGGTACGAGGGATCGTCGGTCGTCATTCCGTGGAGGACCTGGACGATGATGCGGCCCTCGTAAAGGAGAGGCGAGGAGGCGTAGCCCCAGTTCAGGCCGAACTTTCCGAAGGCTTTCTGCAGGTCGTGGCGCCAGAGGACCTTGCCGTTCATGTCGAGGGCGGTGAGGACGCCGGTGCCCGTGAGCCACCACACGCGCGTGCCGTCAGTGACGGGGGAGGGGCTGGACATGTTCTGGTAGCCCACGTGGCAGTTGCCTTCGGGCAGGACCGCGCGCCAGAGCTCCGAGCCGTCTTTTTTCGAGAGGCAGAGGAGAAGGAGATCGACGCCTTCGCGTTTCCGGGCTCCGCCCATGTTCTTGACGGACTTGGCTTCGGGACCCTGACCGGCGGCGCTCGGGGAGGGCACGAAGATGCGGTCGCCCCAGATCACCGGCGTCGAGCCGCTCCAGGAGGGAAGCGGCGCTTTCCACTTGATGTTTTCGGTTTCGGACCATCGGACCGGCAGGTTGCGGGCGTCGGAGGTGCCGTTGAGGGCGGGACCGCGCCACTGGGGCCAGGGGTCGTCGGCCGCCGCCACGCCCGAGGCGAGGATTGCCGCGATCGCGATGCGCAGGATCATCCGTCCTCCTTGCGGGGTTGCCACGCTTGGATCGTCGCTACTCCTCTATACGCGCTCGGCGGCCCGGCCGTGTCCGCCGGCGCAAGGCTCGAGGCGCCGGAGGAATTCCCCGTCATGCGGCGGTCCACCAGGGGGCGGCCAGCACGTCGGGAACGGCAAGATCCCGCGGCCCGTTACTGCACCCGCAGGGCCCACCGCAGCGGCAGCGCCACCAGAAGCGCCACGGCGAAGTACAGCCCCGCCCAGCCCAGCCCCAGATTCCACCACGCCGGCCCGATCGACGGCCGCAGGCGAAGCTCGATCGCCTGCAGGCGGTCCTGCCCGGGACTCGATTCCTGGAAGACCGCCACCGGCTCCGGCGGCCGGCCCCCCCGCGCCGCCACGGGAAGCGCCACCTCGTACGAGCGGTCCTCGTGGCGCACGACCAGCGGAAACGTCCCCTCCCGTTCCGCCCGGATCTTCCACGAGGCCCGGCCCGCCTGCGGCGCCGCGACGGCCGCCCCTTCGGGACGCAGCCCGTCGCACGGCACCACATGCGCCCACCCTCCCGCCCGGTCTTCGAAGTGGGCCACGACCTCCAGCGTCTCCCCCGGACGCACCCGCTCCCATGCCAGGCGCGCCCCGCACCAGAGCGCCACCACCCCCACGACCGGCACGCTCCAGAGCGCGGGCTTCAGGGACCCAAACAGATATTTCCCGCTGATCCGCCGCACCAGCGCGCCCAGCCGCGCCGCTTCCTCCCGCCGGCCCGCCCGCCGGGCCTCGCGCAGTCGCGCTTTCAGAAGGCGCAGATCCTCCCGGCAGCGCGCCAGAAGCGCCTGGCGGCTGGCGTACTTCTGAAGCGCCATCACCGCCGCCCCCGAGAGCGCCCCCACGAGCGCCACCGCCCACGGGCCGGGAAGGTACCCCGTCCAGCCGAGCAGAAGATCCAGCGGCGCGTAGAGCGCCTCGAGCGCCGTCTTCATGGCCGCCCGCCCTTCAGAATCTCCACCCGCCCCCGTCCGCCGTCGATCCGCACCGGCGCCCCGTCCGGAAGAAGCCGGGTCGCCTGCGGCAAAACCACCGCCGGAATCCCGAAATCCCGCGCCACGATCGCCCCGTGCGAAAGCATCCCGCCTCGCTCCACCACGAGCCCCGCCGCGTGCACGAAAAGAGGCGTCCAGCTCGGATCCGTCGTCGGACAGACCAGCACATACCCCGACGTCAGATCCCCCGCTTCCTCCGGTGAACGGAGCACCCGCGCCGTTCCCGTCCCCACGCCCGCCGCCACCCCGAGCCCTTCGAACACCCCGTCGCCCGCCGCCGCCGGCGCCTCCCGGCCGATCGCTTCGGGGTCCGACGCCCGCAGCACCTCCGGCATCGGCAGCCGCTGAAGCGCCTGCCAGCGAAGCTTGCGCGCCTTGATCGCCTCCTCGAGCGCCTCCCGCTCGCGCGCGAAACGCTCCAGCTCCCCCCGCTCGAGAAAGTAAAGATCCCTTCCCAGCTCCCACCGCTCCGCCAGGGCCTCGAGCGCCTCCCGCACGAGCGCCACCGCCCGCACGAACGCGTCCTTGCACCGCTCCCGCCAGGGGATATGGCGCTGCGCCCCCGCCAGATCCGCCCGGACCTCCTCCTCCAGCGACCCTGCGCCGTGCCGGCGGAGCAGCTCCCCGAGCGACGCCTCCGCCTCCAGCCGCTCGCGCTTGCGGCGCTCATGAAGCTCCGCCGGCGACGGCCCCGCGGCCCTGCGGTACTGCTCGATCCGCTGACGCGGATACGACGGATCCTCCGCCCAGCGCGGCTCGGCCAGCTCCAGCTCGTTCACCGCCCGGTGGCCGTACTCCTTCAGGAACTCCTCGAGCGTCCGCTCCCCCCGCGCCACCCGGTAGAGGGCGATATTGGACTCGACCGTCGTGTCCCCTTCCAGCCCCGAAAGAAGCCGCGCCGCCAGCGCCCGCCCCTCCTCCGGCCCGAGCGCGAGCTCCAGCGTCCCCGACAGCCGCCCGTGGTAGTAGCCGGCGAGAAACCCCGGTTTCAGGAACTCCGCGCCGAAATCATTGAGCGCCCGCTCGCGCTCCGCCACCTCGCCGAGCAGCTCCCCCACCGTCAGCGTCTCCAGCCGCCGCTCCCGCGCCCGCACCACGTACGCCTCGAACGCCGGAAGGACCCGGCTTTCGAGATCCCTCAACCCCCCTCGCGCCGCCCGCCGCAGGAGCCGCCCCGCCCGGATCATGAGGAAAATGTATCCGGGGAGCTTCAGGAGAAATCCCGCCCCCGCCCGTTCGACGTTGAACTTCGTGGGACGGCCCGCCAGGACTTCCGCCGAGCGCGCCGCTCCGTCCACGTCGTACTCCATCGGGAAGCGCCCGAAGAAAAGCTCCGCCGCGCGCTCCAGATCCGCGTAGATCCGCCCGCCCACCAGGTCCAGGAACCCCTCGCGCCGCACCCGCGCCGAGGGGACGAACCCGAGGTCCTCGTAGAGCCGGAGAAACCCGTTCCCCATGAATCCGCGCCCCACGATGTCCCACGTCAGGGGCGTCGGCGCGGGCAGCGTCTCGGCCAGGTTGTGGATCGCCCAGGCCGCGCGCGGACGGCCGGCCGCGCGCTCGGCGAACCGGCGGATCTCCTCGCGGCGGATTTCGGGAAGCGCCCGCGCGATCTCCAGCCCCCGGATCGGACGCCCCTGAAGGAGCACCGCGCGCCCGTCCGCGATCCCCCACTCCACGTCCACCGGCGCCCCGAAGTACTCCTCGACGCGCAGCCCCAGCCGCGCCAGCTCGATCACCTCCGCGTCCGTCACGCACGGCGCCTCCGCGGTGCGCACGCGGCGCTCCAGAATCCGCAGCGACCCGCGGTCCACCTGGAACGCGTCCGGCTCCACGTGGCCCCGCACGATCGCCTCCCCCAGCCCCGGCGACGCTTCGATCACGATCCGGCCGTCCTCGGGACGGTTGGGATCCTGCGTGAACAGAATCCCGGAGCGCTCCGAGGGGAACATCGCCATGATCGTCACCGCCGTCCCGGGGAGCCCGCGGATGTCGTGCCGCTCCCGGTACGTCACCGCCCGCGGGCTCATCCAGGAATCGAACACCGCGCTCACCGCCGCCGCGAGCATCTCCCACGGATCGTCGGGAAAGGGGCGCCCCGCCGCGTCCCGGAAGGCCGCCAGCGCCCGCCGCGCCTGCTCCTCCGCGGAACCGTCGATCCCCTCGAACGCGCGGGGATCGATCCCGCAGACCGTTTCCCCATAGCTTCTCACGTAGTCGCGCAGGTCCCGCCAGAACCGCTCGCGGTCCGGGTAGCAGTCCACCAGGTCCGGCCGCAGCCCCACGTTGAGAACGGTGTCCATCATGCCGGGCATGCTGACGGCCGCCCCGCTGCGCACCGCCACCGTCAGCGGCCGCGGCCCGCGGCCGAGCGTCCGCCCCGTGACCGCCTCGAGCCAGGCGAGCGCCGTGCGGATTTCCGCCTCGAGCCCCGCCGGCCAGGCGCGGCCCGCCGCGTAGTACTCCGCGCAGCAGCGGGTTTCGACCACGAATCCCGGCGGCACCGGCAGCCCCGCCCGCGTCATGGCGACGAGACTGTAGCCCTTTCCCCCCAGCGCCTCCTTCGAGGGATTCTCCTCGGCCGCTCCGGGGGCGAAGCAGTGGATGAACCGGAGCCGCGGCGGGGCGACGGAAACGCTCATCGTTTGGCCTGCGCGGTGGGAACCCCGATCGCCACCAGGCCCCTCTTGGACGTCCCCACCCAGATCGTCCGGGCCGCCAGGACGGGCGGGCCCGCGGGGGTCCCGATGTGATCCTGATCCTTGTAGTTCCACAGCCACTCGGAGGCCGCCAGGTCGTACGCGGCGATCCGGCCTTCGCCCGCCAGAACGACCGTGTCCTTCCAGAGCGCGGGCGCGACCGGCCGGCCCGCCACCGGCAGGGGATCCCTCGCCTTGCCGTCGGCGGCGCGGAACGCGGCGATCCGGTCGTCCCCCGTGGCCACGAGGACCCACTCGGACGAAGCGACCGGATACGAGATCGGCGCCGCGTCCAGCTCCTGCCGCCAGAGAAGGCTTCCGTCCGCGATCGAGCGCGCTTCGAGGAAACCCTGGGCGGTTCCTTTCCCCGCGGCGGCGACGAAGACGCGCCCGGCCGCGACCGACGGGGCCCCGAGCGGGGCGGTCTCCGGCCGCGCGCTCCAGAGCCGCGCCGGGCGCACGTCGCTCAGGCAGCGGATCTCGCCCTCGGCCGCTTCGAAAAGAAGGTTGTGCGCCCACGCGCGGGGCGCGGGCCCGGTCG
>DATLZA010000095.1 GCA_035574235.1 Planctomycetota bacterium
CAGACCGATCGGCGATCCGGGCGCCGCGTCGAGCGTCGCGGTCACGCCCACGGCCGCGGCGTCCGCGGCGGGGACGAGCACCGCCGAGTCGGTCGGGCAGGTGGCGGCTCCCTGCGAGGCGCGCGGGACGTTGTAGCGGTCCCCGCAGCGGGGGCAGGACAGGATGACCTGGTCGCGTTCGGCCAGAAGCCGCTGGACCTGGCCGGCGGTGAGGTATCCGCGCTCGACCATGATCTCGCCGAGGTTGCGGAAGACGCCGCGGGCGGCCAGCTCCGCCTGCGCGCGGAGGCATTCGGCCACCTGTTCGCGCGTCGCCAGGCCGCGCTCGGCCACCGCCTCGCCGAAGCGGCGGGAGTCCTCCGGAAGTTCCGGCGAGCGGGGCGGATCGCTCGGGGCCGGCACCGTCAGGCCTCCTTCCCCAGCCGTTCCAGGGCTTCGCCGGCCACGTAGAAGGAGCCGGTGACGACGACGGCGTCCCGCGGGCCGGCGATCGCGCGGGCCGCCTCGAGCGCCCGCTCCACGGAGTCCGCCCGCAGGGCGGGGATGTTCCGGGCGTGCCGGGCGAGCTCCCGCGGGTCGGCCGCGCGGGGGCTCCGGGCGCGCGTGAAGATCGCCAGATCCGTTCCGGGCAGGAGCGTTCGCAGCATCGCGACGTAATCCTTATCGGCCGACGCGCCGAAGACGAGCACGGTTCGGCGCCGGGGGAGGTCCCGGAGCGCCGCCTCCAGCGCGCGCGCGGCGACGGGGTTGTGCGCCGTGTCCACCACGATCCACGGGCGCCGCCTCACGACCTCCACGCGTCCGGGCAGGCGCAGGCGGGCGAGCGCCCGGCGCGCCTGGGCCCGCGTAAAGGGGACGCCCGCCGCCTCGAGCAGGGCGAGCGCCGTTCCGGCGTTGCCCGCCTGATGGACCCCCCATGCGGGAAGCGCGCATCGGTATACCTTTCCCCGCAGGCCTTCCACTTCGAATTCTAGCCTGCCGGGGCGCCGGGAGAGGAGCCGCACCCGAGGAACGAAAAGCCGTCCGTGCCGCCGCAGCTCCCGCCAGGCCGCCGGCCGCTGGGGGCTCGAGACGGCGGGCACCCCGGGCTTGAGGATCCCCGCCTTCTCCCGCGCGATCGCCCCGAGCGTCCGCCCGAGCTTGTCCATGTGGTCGTAGTCGATCGGCGTGATCGCGCAGGCGGCGGGCCGGATCACGTTGGTGGCGTCCAGGCGCCCGCCGAGCCCCACCTCGATCACCGCCCAGTCGACCTTCCAGCGGGCGAAAAGGAGAAAGGCCGCCGCGGTCATGGTTTCGAAGTAGGTCGGCCGCAGCCGGCGCAGAGGGCGCTCCATCCGGTTCATGGCCCAGACGAAATCCCGTTCCGTCATGGGGCGGCCGTCCCGGCGGATCCGTTCGCGCATGTCCACCAAGTGGGGCGAGGTATAAAGACCCGTCCGAAAGCCGGCCTCGCGCAGGACGGCCTCCGCCATGTGGGCGACGGAGCCCTTGCCCTTGGTGCCGGCAATGTGAAGGGATGGGAAAGTCCGCTCCGGATGGCCAAGCGCCTCGACGAGACGCCGCATCCGGTCCAGGTTGTACGTGTCGGGCGCATAGCGCGCCTGCATGCGTTCGTAGTCGGTGAACTTCGCCAGGTGGTCCAGGGCCTGCCGGTAGGTGCGGAACATAGGGGGGAGCGAAAAAGGTAACACAGGCCCGGGGATGTCGTCTATAGTGGAAGCCGATAAACTTCGGGAGAATGCTATGAAACCTGCCGTCGCTCTTATCGCCCTTCTTTTGGCCGCGCCCCAGGACGCGAAAGTCGAACTCCGGCTCAAGTATGAAAAGGGTCAGGTGCTCCGCTACAAGACGGTCCAGAAGACCGTCACGGAGGCGGCCGGGAACTCGCTCCAGCAGCAGATGGGATTCGTCTTCTCCATGAAGGTCGAGGACGTCGCCTCCGACGGCGCCGCCGCGCTCAAGTGCACGTACGAGGCCGTCAGCGTCAAGGCAACCGGTCTTCAGGATCTCGATTACGATTCCGAGAAGGACAAGGAAGTGCCCGACGAGCCGATGCTCCAGATGGTTTCGAAGCTCGTGGGACAATCCTTCGTCATGAAAATGACCCCGCTCGGGCGGGTGACGGACGTGAAGGGGTTCGACAAGATTCTCGAAACCATGATGGAGGCCGCCGGGGATGAGCAGGGCCGCCAGATGGCCAAGCAGATGCTCCAGCAGGTGTTCTCCGACGACGCCTTCAAGTCCATGATGCAGCAGATGAGCCCCGTGCTTCCGGAGGGAAAGGTCGGGCGAGGCGACACGTGGACGAACGATTATTCCGTCAAGCTTCCCATGCTCGGCGCCATCAAGTACTCGGTTCAGTCCCGGCTGGCCGACGTCCAGGGGAAAAGCGCCCACATCGATCAGGACATCAAGCTCGAGCTCAAGCCCGGGGAGAATCAGGACAACCCTCTGGCGGGGCTTTTCGAGCTCAAGAGCTCCAAGGGCCGGTCGAGCTGCGTCTTCGCCGTCGACCGGGGGCTTTTCCTGTCCCAGAAGGTCCAGATGGAGATGACGCTTTCGGCGGGCGGGCAGGAAATGCCCATCAAATCCGAGGCGGAGACGACCCTCGTCGAGAAGAAGTAGCGCGGCGGGGGCTTCAGGCGAGCCGAAGCTCGGCGAAAGACCGGAAGAGGACGAAGGGGACTCCGGCGGCGCGGGCCGCCTCTTCGTCGAAGCGGGAGTCGCCCACGACCACCGCCTCGGCCGGCCGCACGTCGAGGCGGCGGCAGGCCTCGAGCACCATGTCGGGCGCCGGCTTCGAGCGGGGCACCTGATCGGAGCCGACGACCGTGGCGAAGTGGCGCGCCAGGCCCGCCAAGGCGAGCGCCCGCTCGGCGACGGGGGTGGGGCTGTTGGTGATCACGGCCTTGGGCGCGGAAAGCGCCGCCAGCGCCCGGTCGGCTCCTTCCATCACCCGCAGGTGCGGAAGGTGGTCGGCGTAGAGCCGGGCGTACTCGGCCTGGATTTCGGGGATGGTGCGGCCGGGGTAGAACCGCCGCACGTCCTCTTCCACGCCCTGGCCCCACGTTTCCCGGTAGGTTTCGCGCGAGATGGGGGGATAGCCCAGCCGGCGGGCCACGTCGTTGAGGAGATGGAACCAGACCTCGTAGGTGTCCACGAGAACGCCGTCGAGGTCGAAGAGAACGGCCTTGGGCATCGGCGGGGAATGATAGCATAGACGGTCCGGGGGGTCAGCCCTTGCGCATTTTCGCCGGAAGTCGGGACTTCCGGCTCGGGGCGGCACTCGAATGGGAAAACTGGGGCTGTACGTTTCGGAAGCGGCGCGGAGGCCCGCGGCGGCGCTGGGCGTGGGGCTCGTCGCGTTTCCGCTGGCGAAACTCCTTTATCTTCCGAACTACATTCTGAATTTCCTTACCACCCTGGTTCATGAGATCGGACATTGCCTGATGGCGTGGGCTGTGGGACGCCCCTCGGTTCCGGCGGTCAGCCTGGCCGGAGGAGGGGTTACCGTCTGGGGCGAGCAGAGCGTTCTTCTGGCGGCGCTCCTCTGGATCGCTTTGGGGGCCGCGGCGCTCCGGTGGAAGGATCGGCCGGCGGCGCGGTGGATGCTGGGAGCGGCGTTCCTGCTTTATCCGGCGGCGGCTTTCACGCGGGCGAACGTCCTTTTGCCGGCGGCCGGCGGAGTGCTTTTGGAGATCGGAGGGGCGGCGGCGTGCTTTTACGTGTGCTGCCGTCCGACGCCGCCGCGTCGGCCTCCGGAGCGTCCGCTCTATGCCCTGTGGGGTTGGTGGATGCTGCTGAATCGGGCCGGCGAAACCGTCCTGATGCTCCGGGATCGCCGTTTCTGGGAGGAGCGGGCCGTCCTCGAGTCCGGTCTGGCGGCGGGGATGACGAGCGATCTGGAAGTGCTGCGCGCGGAAATGAACGTGGCGCCCGAGGCGATTCTTTGGAGTGTGCTGATTCTGAGTCTTGTGTCCCCTCCGGCGGCGGTTCTGGCGGCGCGCGGGACGCGGGCCGGTGGATCCACATCTTTCGAGAATGGAGTCGAATCATGAGCTTTTCGAAGAACGCGGGGTTCGGAGTTGTTGCGCTCGTGTGCGCCGCGGCCGCCGCCTGCGTGGAGCCCTCCAAGGCGGGGCAGGTGGAGCTGGCCGTGCGGGGGCTGGCGGATCTTCACTCCTGGGATCCCGTGCGCCAGGGGGAGGGCCAGTACGCGTACGACGTTCTCAAGAGCTCGGATCCGGCGGACGTCCTTCCCGCGCTCGTGGCGCATCTGACGGACGAGACGCCGACGGCGATCCACGACCGGCTGCTGGATCTGCGGCCCACGGTGGGGGACGTGTGTCTTCTGATGCTTCTCGAGTGGACCCGGATTCCGTGGCAGGAGTTCCTGGACGACGGGCTTTTCATCTCGTCGCAGCTGCCGAACCCCATTTTCTGCATCCGCTGGGACACGGCGGCCCGCAAGCGCGTGCAGGCGCGCTTCGCCCGGAGGCTGTCCCTGGTGCCCGAATAAGGGCGGCTCGGCACATTTGAAATCGGGTCCGGGCCCGGATATACTCTCCGCCCCGCATATGGAACTCCGCAACGTCGCCATCGTCGCGCACGTCGATCACGGGAAGACGACGCTCGTCGATCATCTCCTGCGCCAGTCGGGGGCGTTCCGATCCAACCAGGAGGTGGCCGAGTGCGTCATGGATTCCAACGCCCTCGAGCGCGAGCGCGGCATCACGATTCTCGCCAAGAACACGTCCGTCCTCTACCGGGGCGTGAAGATCAACATCATCGACACGCCCGGTCACCACGACTTCGGAGGGGAAGTGGAGCGGGTGCTCCGGATGGCCGACGGGTGCCTGCTTCTCGTGGACGCGGCCGACGGGCCGATGCCGCAGACGCGGTTCGTCCTGCGGAAGGCGCTCAGTCACGGTCTGGCGCCCATCGTCGTCATCAACAAGCTCGACAAGCCCGACGCCCGGCCTCAGGAGGTTCTGGAGGAGATTTTCTATCTCTTCATCGAACTTGAGGCGGGCGACGCGCAGATGGATTTCCCCGTGGTCTATGCGATCGGCCGGGCCGGCCGCTCGAAGCGGCGGCTCGAGGAGGACTGGCGGGACCTCACGCCCCTCTTCGAGACGATCCTCGAGCGCGTGCCGCCGCCGCAGGGCGACGCGGCGGCGCCGCTTCAGATCTCGGTGGCGAACATCGACTACAACGACTACGTCGGCCGCATGGCCATCGGCCGCGTGGCCCACGGGACGGTCCGCGCGGGGATGCCCGTGAGCCTTCTCAAGCGGGACGGCTCGCGGGTGGCCGGCACGGTCGCGGAGCTTCAGACGTTCGTCAACCTGCGCAAGGAGAAGGTGGCCGAGGCTCCGGCGGGCGAGATCGTCTGCGTCGTGGGTCTTCCGCAGGTGGACATCGGGGACACGATCGCGGGGGGCGAGGATCCGAAGCCGCTTCCGTTTCCGAAGATCGAGGAGCCGACGCTCTCGATGCATTTCATGGTGAACGACTCGCCCTTCAGCGGTCGGGAAGGGCAGTTCGTCACGTCGCGGCACCTGGGGGAGCGGCTGCGGCGGGAGACGCTTTCGGACGTGGCGCTGCGGGTCGAGCCCCTGGGGCCGGACGAGTGGAAGGTGTCCGGGAGGGGGCTCCTTCACCTGGGGATCCTTCTCGAGAACATGCGCCGGGAGGGGTACGAGCTTCAGGTGTCCAAGCCGGAGATGATCACGCGGCGGGAGGGCGACCGGGTGCTGGAGCCCGTGGAGCTGGCGATGGTGGACGTGCCCAACGAGTACGCCGGTCGCGTGATCGAGCTTTTCGGGGCGCGCAAGGGCTACGTCGAGAAGATGGACCAGCGCCACGAGCGCACGCACTTTCTCTTCCGCATCCCGGCGCGGGGTCTGGTAGGGCTGCCTTCGAAGCTGCTTTCGGCCACGCGCGGCCAGGCGATCCTTCACACTTCGTTCGAGGGGTACGAGGAGTGGAAAGGGGACATTCCGGAGCGTCAGGCGGGGGTGCTCATCGCCCAGGAAGAGGGTGAGGCCACCACCTACGCGCTCGACCATCTTCAGTCGCGGGGGGTCTTCTTCGTCACGCCCGGCACGCGCGTTTACGAGGGCATGATCGTCGGGGAGCACTGCAAGGACACGGATCTGGTCGTCAACGTGGCCCGGCGCAAGCGCCTCACGAACATGCGGGCGTCGACGTCGGACGCCACCATCGTGCTTCCTCAGGCGCGGATCTTCGGTCTGGAGGAGGCCCTCGAGTACATCAACGAGGACGAGCTCGTCGAGATCACTCCGAAGTCCGTCCGGATGCGCAAGAAGATCCTGGACGCCACCCGCCGCAAGCGCGTTTCGCGGCGCGAGATGGCCGAAGCCGAGGCGGAGTAAAGCGCCCACCCCCCCCTGTTCCCTTGTTGCGGCTTCCGGAAGCGCGGCTCGTAAGTGACAGAATGGGACATCCACATAAGAGACCTAAAATGACACATGCGTCCCGTACCCAAGAATGGGAACGCGAGCGAAGGAGGGACGCATGTTTCCGGTCGATCGGGCTCCGGGGTACGTCCGGGAGGCGTGGGCGGCGGCGGCGCGGCTTCAGGAGCGGACGACGCCGGCGCAGTACGCCGCGCTGGTGGCGCGGGCGCGGCGGCTGCTTTCGGGGCTCTTCCGCGTCGAGATCCGGCTGGACGAGGAGACGCAGGTCCGGATCGCCCTCCGGGAACGCTTCGTGCCGGAGCGGGTCAAGCAGGCAATTCTGAACGTGGCGACGTGGCGGCTCATCGAGGATCTGGCGGGGGCCTGGAGCGGGCGGGCGGCGGCGCCGGCGCCGGTCCGGCGGCGCCAGGAGCCGGCGGCGGTGGGCGCTTAGATTTTTCCCTCCGGGCGTCCGGGAGGATACACTTCCCTGCGTGAGGCTCGTGGCGGCGGCGGTGGCGGGGACGGCCCTTCTCGGATGCGCGGGGTCCTTCGCCGACGATTGGGCGAGGGCGCGCCGGCGGGGAGAGGTCGTCGTCCTTTCGGATCGCGAAGGCTTCGCGCGGGTGCTGGTGGGGCCCGAGCGGGGCGGGGCGGTGCTGACGAGCACGGCCGGCGGCGCCGGAGGCCGGAGCTTCGGGTGGCTGGACGAGGATCTTCGGCCCGGCGAGGACCGTCCTGAGCTGGGTCCGGAGGGGCCGTTCCTCCTCGTCGAGCGGGACGCGTCGCGCGTCCGCCTGCGGCGGAGCGGCGATCTTGAGCTTGAGCGGACGGTGCGGCTTCTGCCGCCGGAGGATGCCTGGAGGGCGGCCGGGGCGGTGTCCCGGCCCAACGTGCGCGCGGTGGCCTACGAGACGGATACGCGCGTGCGTTCCGCGCGAGGAGCGCCTTTTCCCCCGCGGCTCGTCGTGACGGGCCGGTTCCGGGCGCTTCCGGGAGCCTGGGCGCTGGCTTCGACCGCCGGCGGTCCGGCCGTTCTCCAGGTCGGCGGCGATTCGCCGGGCGGGGCGCGCGCCGGCGGGAAGGCCGGTGTTTTCGATCCGGGGGCCGGCGTCCTGACCGTGGTGCGCTGCGGCCCGCGCGCCGGGGCTTCCGGGGAGGCGGTCGTCCGCCTGGCCGCCGGAGGCGGTCTCGAGGAGCCCTACGTCGAAATCGCCGGAGAAAGCGCCCCCGAGCGCCGGGGCCTCCGGCTGGTCCGGCAGGTCCTTCACTTCGTCGGGCCGGAGGGGGAGCTCGGGGCGATCTTGAGAGAGGCGCTCGACGTCGATCCCGAGGCGCTTCCGCCCGGCCGCGCGGAGTGATCCCTTATGATCCGAGGCGCAGGATGTCCGGTCGCGTGCCGCAGACCGGCCAGCCCGGCGTGGCCGTGAGCAGCTCGCCCGAGGAGAGAATCGTGTCCTCGGATTTCGTGCCGGCGATCGAAGGGTTCCAGCCGACCGCCTGGCGCTCGAGAATCCGTCGCGTTTCCGTGGGGGTGGCCCGGAAGTCCCGCCCTTCGTAGCCCACGGGGCCTCCCTGGTGGTGGCGCGTCCATTCGTCGGGAAACCCCGCGTCCCGGTAGGCGCGGATTCCGGCCGCCAAAGCGTCGCACCAGCGCGCGCCCGGCCGGGTCGCCGCGTGGAAGGTCGCGTCCACCGCGCATACCGCCTCGTGCCGGCGGCGGAGATCCGCCGGCAGGCGCCGCCCGAAGTGCACCAGGCGCGTCGCCGCGACGGTCAGGCCCCGCAGCCGGGGACAGACCGCGACCATCACGGTCCGGACGAGCTTCCGCGCCGTCGGGATCGGATGCCGGTAGCGCCGGATCCGGTCGTCGGCGGCCACGAGAAGCACCGGCAGGTGGATCCCCAGCGTCCGGAAGGCGCCCAGGAGGCGCGCGGCGACTTCGTGCTCGGAGAGTCCCGGCCGCAGGCGGGGAAGCTCGCGGGCGAGGATCTCGCCCGTCGCGCGCCCGAGCTCGCGGATCGTGCGCAGCTCGCCGCGCGTCAGGGGGGCCCGAAGGTCCGCGAAGGGATCGTCCGGAACGTCGGTCGCGAACCGCCCCCGGGGCGCCCGGCGCGGCTCCCACCAGGGGGAAACCTCGAACGTCCATCCGTCGCCGAACTCCTCCTCCCGCAGCCGGCGATCTTCGATGGTGTCGCAATAGACGACTTTCCGGCGGGGCGTCCAGAGGACGGAGGCCACGCCGGTGGAGCTGGCGGAATCCACGTGGACGTCGGCGCCGTCGGCGATCCAGGCGATGTTGGCGCGGCGGCGGAACCACGCGCCCTCGTAGCCGTGGCGGCGGCAGAAGTCCGCCAGGCGGGCTTCCTTCTCGTTCACACGAGCGACCGCGCCGCCGGGTAGAGCCTCCGGTAGCGCTCGTACTCCCGGTCGTACGAACGCCTGGGGCGCGTCACGGAGGTTTCCCGGACCACCCGGTCCGTGGCTTCTTCGACGCTGCGGAACGCGCCCACGCCCACGGCCGCGAGGATCGCCGACCCGTAGGCGGCGCCTTCCTCGCTGGTGTTGACGGTGATGACGGGGATTCCGAGCACGTCGGCGATGATCTGCCGCCAGACGGGGCTTTTCATTCCGCCGCCGGTGACGCGCACGGAGGTCGCCTTCATGATCTCCTGCGCGTCGCGGAGCGCGAACGCCGTTCCCTCGAGCACCGCGCGCACGAAATGGGAACGGTCGTGGTCCGGCGACAGACCCGCGAAGATTCCGCGCACGGCGGTGTCGGCGTACGGGGTGCGCTCTCCCACGAGATACGGGGCGAAGAGAAGCCCGCGGGAGTCCTTGGCGATGGGAGCCCGATCGACCTTCGCGCCGACCACCTTGAGGATCCAGTCGAACGCGCGCGTTCCGGTGAGCATGCACCCGAGCTGCATGAAGCGGCCGGGGGCGGGATGGGCGAACGTGTGGACCCGCATCTCGGGATCCACCACGGGGCGGTCATGGACGGCGATCAGGACGTTCGACGTCCCCATGCTGGCCGACGCCTGGCCGGGCCGGACGACGCCGAGTCCCACGGCCGCCGCGCCGTTGTCCGAGGCGCCTCCGACGACCGGGATGCCCTTCCATCGGCCCACGATTTCCGTGGAACCGCACGGGGGCGGGAAGAGCCGCGGATCCACGCCCACGCGCTCGAGCACCTCCGAGGCCCACCGGCCCTCGGAGAGATGCCAGGCCACCATCCCCGAGGCGTCCGAGATCTCCTGCCGCAGTTCTCCCGTCAGACGCAGGCGCACGTAGTCCTTGCAGAGGACGACGGCCCGTCCGAGCGACTGGCCGTTCCGGCGGCGCCAGAGGAGATGGGGGAGCGTGAAGCCCGCGAAGGGCTTGTTGCCGACCGTCGAGCGCAGAAGGTCCGCTCCGCAGCGCTCGAGGATCTCGGCGCATTCGGCTTCCGAGCGGCCGTCGCACCAGAGGATCGCCCGGCCCGTGGGCTCAAGCCCGGGGCCGTCCAGGCAGACCTCCGAGTGCATCATGCCGTCCAAGCCGATCGCGTCGGCCGGTCCGAGCTCCCGGAGGACGGCGAGCGTGGCGCGGACCCAGTCTTCGGGGCGGTGCTCCGCGCGGTTTCCTTCCGCGTAGAGGCGGTAGCTCCGGCGGGCGGTCTTGAGGACCTTGCCCTGGGGAAAGCGCACCAGGACCCCCTTGGTCCCGGAGGTCCCGATGTCGATCCCGATCGCCTTCATCGGAGGTTAGCCGCGCACCCCCAGGAGAAGCTCCATGACGAGCTGGTCGAGCTTCTCGTAGCGGTACCCCTTCTGGGCCATCTTTTCGATGTCGAACTTCTCTTTGGCGAGCTTGGCGTGGCCGTCCCTGGAGTACTTGGGGGAAGGCTCGTGGAGGTCCTTGCGGTAGAGGGCCTGGATCTCCTTGTCCTTGGCGAAGAGCTTGGCCTTGTGGGCCAGGATCTTGTAGGTGCGCATGCAGCCGGCGGCGAAGTCCCAGACGCCCTCGGGGTCCTCGGTGCGGTAGGCGTGGGCGTCGAAGTGGCGGGCGCCCTCGTAGCCGGATTCCTCGAGGAGCTTGACGAGGAAGAACGCCCCCTTGATGTCCTCGCTGCCGAAGCGCAGGTCCTGGTCGAACCGCCCGATCTTCTGGTTGTTGAGGTCGATGTGGAAGAGCTTGCCCGCCTCGATGGCCTGGGCGACGACGTGGTAGAAGTTGAGCCCCGCCATCATCTCGTGGCCGACCTCGGGGTTGACGCCGACCATCTCGGGGTGATCGAGCGTCTCGATGAACGCGAGGACCGATCCGGTGGTCGACAGGTAGATGTCGCCGCGGGGCTCGTTGGGCTTGGCCTCGATGGCGAAGCGGACGTCGTACTTGCGGTCCTTGGCGTAGTGGGTGATGTAGTTGAGGGCCTCCCGGTACCGCTTGATGGCCTCGACGGCGTTCTTGCCCGAGTCCGTTTCCACGCCTTCGCGGCCGCCCCACATGACGTAGACGGGGGCCTTGAAGCGGCCCACGCAGATGTCGATTCCCGCGCAGACCTTCTGCAACGCGTAGCGGCGCACGGCCGGATCGGGCGAGGTGAAGGCGCCGTCGCGGAAGACGGGATGGGAGAAGAGATTGGTCGTTCCCATGGAGACGACCATGCCGTTGTCCTTGAGGGCCTTCTCGAACTCCTTGATCTTGCGCTCGCGGGTGGGCTCGTCGTCGTCGATTCCCCAGAGGTCGTTGTCGTGCAGGCACACCCCCCAGGCGCCGAGCTTGGCCAGACGCTCGACGATGTAGGGGGGCTCGAAGCGGGGCCGCACCACCGGGCCGAACGGATCGGCGCCGCGGTTTCCGACCGTCCAGAGACCGAACGAGAACTTGTCCGCCTTGGTGGGAGTGAACGGATCGGCCATGGCTGAGCCCCCCTTCTGGTTCGAGAAATCCTCGGAATCCGCCCCTACAGGACCCGGGAGTATACCCCCGGCCCGATCGGCGTGTAAAGGAAACGGCGCGGCGGGTCAGGCGCGGGGGCGGAAATCGCGCGGGGAGATCCCGTAGCGGCGGGCCAGCTGCGCCAGGCGCGTCCGATGGACGCCCGTCTGGGCGGCGGCGCGGCTGACGCTGCCTCCGGCGCGGCGGAAGGCTTCCACCAGGAACGCCCGTTCGACCGCCTCGCGGGCGAGTTTCTTGGCGCGCGCGAGCTCCCGGGCCGTCCGGGGCGGCTCCAAGGGAAAAGCCCCCGCGGCGACGCCCCGCAGGAAGTCCGGAAGGTCCGCCTCCCGCACCAGGGGGCCCGGCGCCAGAAGCGCCGCGTAGCGCACGGCGTTGCGGAGCTCCCGCACGTTGCCCGGCCAGTCGTAGGCCCGCAGGCGCTCGAGGGCCTCCGGGGCGAAGCCCGCCAGCGGCCGGCGCAGGTCCCGGGCGTCGCGCTCGAGGAAATGCCGCGCCAGGGTCTCAAGATCCTCGCGCCGCTCGCGCAGCGGCGGCAGCCGCAGGGCCACGACGTTGAGCCGGAAGAAGAGATCCCGCCGGAAACGGCCCGCCCGGACGAGCTCCTCGAGGTCGCGGTTCGTGGCGCAGACGACGCGCACGTCCACCCGGCGGGCGCGGGGGGAACCCACGGGCTGGATTTCCCCCTCCTGGAGCGTGCGCAGGAGCTTGGCCTGCAGGGCCGGGCTCATGTCGCCGACTTCGTCGAGGAAAATCGTGCCCCCGTGGGCGGCTTCGAACTTGCCGATCGCGTCGGCGACCGCTCCGGTGAACGCCCCGCGGACGTGGCCGAACAGCTCGCTGTCCAGGAGCGTCTCGGGCAGCGCCGCGCAGTTGATGGCGACGAAGGGGCCCGGGCGGCGGGCCGAAAGCGCGTGAAGCGCCCGCGCGAAGAGCTCCTTGCCCGTTCCGCTTTCCCCGAGCAGAAGGACCGGAGCGTCCGTGGGGGCGGCCTTCTCGAGCACCCGGAGCGCCCGCCGGAGCGCGGGGCTCTCGCCGACGATTCCGTGGAGTCCCATCCCCGCTTCCCATCATACCCGGCCGGCGGCGCGGCGCGCCTACGTTCGGCCGGGCGCGGCGGGACGGGGAACGGGCCGCCGCGGGACGGGCACGTACTCCACGCTGGGCTGGTGGCGCACGGGCTGGGGAAAAAGCGCCATGAGGCGCAGCACGGATTCCGGCATCTCGGATCGCACGGGAAGCCCCAGGCGGCGCGCTTCCTCGAACGTGATCGGATAGTCGTGCGTCCAGGTGCCCTCGGAAAGAAGCCGAGCCAGCTCGTCCGCCTTCTCGGCAGGCATCCGTCCCTCGAGGATCTCGCGGACGCTCGAGCGCACCTGGACCACGGCCTTTTCGGCCTGATCGGCCAGGATGAGCGTCTCGTCGTCCACCTCGGCGACGGGCTTCTGGCGCACGACCTTCAGGAGCGAGGACGCGGGGTACTTGCCCACCTGGGGATCCACGGGGCCGAGCACCGCATGTTCGCTCATGACGATTTCGTGCGCCGCCAGCGCGATGAGTGTCCCTCCGGACATCGCGTAATGCGGAACGAAGACCGTGACCTTGCCCCGGTGCTTCCGGATCGCCCGGGCGATCTGAAGCGAGGCGAGGACCAGTCCGCCGGGCGTGTGAAGAATGAGATCGAGCGGCATCTCCGGATCCGTCATGTGGATCGCCCGGAGGACCTGCTCGGAGTCGTTCACGTCGATGTAGCGCAGCACCGGGAATCCGAGCAGGCTCATCGTTTCCTGGCGGTGAACGAGGAGAATGACGCGCGAGCCGCGCTCCTGTTCGATGCGGCCGATCAGGCGCTGGCGGGAAGCCTCCAGGAGACGCTGGCGGAGGATCGGCTGGATCGCCGTCACGGCGAAGAAGATCCAGAAGACGTCGAACGGACTCATGGTTCTCCCTCGCGGTTCACTCCCAGATCGTGCGCCGGGGCCGCCGGGGGACGTACGTCCAGGCGCCCTCGATCCAGAACTCGTCCGGCTCGTACCGTCGCCACGACCGCCCGCGCCGGATGAAGAACCGATGCAGGCAGACTCCCGCCGCGAAGCCCCCCACATGGGCCCACCAGGCCACCCCTCCCGTCTGTTCCGGCGCCAGAAGCGTGGTTACCGTGCCGGACAGGATCTGCGTGGCCAGCCAGTACGCCAGGTAGGTGAAGGCCGGAAGTTCGAAGAAGACGGGGTAAAAGAGCACCGGCATCATGAGAATCAGGCGGGCCCGCGGGAAGAGCAGGAAATACGCCCCCATGACGCCGGAAATGGCTCCCGAGGCGCCGATCGTGGGAACGGTCGAGCCCGCGTTGAACAGGCAATGCACGATTCCCGCCGCCAGGCCGCACAGGAAGTAGAAAACGAGGAATCGCCGTGTTCCCATCCGGTCCTCGACGTTGTCCCCGAAGATCCAGAGCGTCCACAGGTTCCCCAGCACGTGCATCCAGCCTCCGTGCAGGAACATGTGCGTGACCAGGGATCCCCAGCGCTCCGGTTCCTCCGCCAGACGGGCCGGCACCACTCCGAGCAGGCGGAAGACCCGCTCCAGCGTCTCCTCCGGCAGCGCCAGCTCGACGAGGAAGACCGCCGCATTGACCACGATGAGCCCCAGGACCGCCACCGGCGGATGGCGGCCGGGCACGGTGTCCTGCAACGGCAACATGTTCCCCGCGAGCGGCGGAGCAACCCTCGTGCCAAAGAGCCGCCGCCTTGGAAGAGAGGGCGGGGGTCCTGTCAGTTTGGCGGGCGATCGGGGATCGCTGTAACCTTCCGGTCCCCGATGTCGTAGATGGGGGTGACCCTAGGTGAAGCGCCGGCCGCTGCCCCGGCGGGCGCTTTCCGAAACCCGTTCCCGGCCAGGCGCCGCCCGGCGCCTGGTCTGGCGGCCCGCGGATGCTGGTATATCCCCCCTCGACCCCCGCGGGTCGCTCTATCGGCGGGGCCGCTGGAGGGGGGAGAAAGGGGGAAGAGGCGTCATGGAAAGCATGGGATTCGGCACGATCGGATGCGATCCCGGCGCGGAGGACGTTCGGGCGCTGGAGGTCCTGCGGGCCGAGCGGCGGCGGCTGGCCGACCTGGCCGCCCGCTACAGCGCCTTCGGGTTCGAAAGCCTGGCCCGGGAGTGCAAAGCCCGGCTGGCCGACCTCCGGCATGAGATCCGCCGGCGGTGCCGCGAGCTCGGAAAGCAAGCGATTTGAGGCCGGACTCGATACAATGAGGGCGCATGAGGGACCATGACACCCAGATGATGGGAGCGCAGATCCGCTTCCAGACCACCCAGTGGACCCTCGTGCGCGCCTCCGAAGACCTCAAAGCGCTGGACGATCTCATTTCGATCTACTGGAAGCCGCTCTACTTCTACGTTCGCCAGCGGGGATATTCGAACGAAGCCGCCAAGGACATCGTCCAGGAGTTTCTGACCGGCCTCCTCGAGCGCGGGGCGATCGGCCGGGCGGATCCCTCGCGGGGGCGGTTCCGGACGTTCCTTCTGACGTCCCTTTCCCGGTTCCTTCAGGACTGGGCCAAGGCGGCCGGGCGGCAGAAGCGCGGCGCCGGCCAGACGATTCTGTCCCTGGACTTCGCCGCCGGCGAGCGGGAGTATGCGCTCCAGGTGGCGGCCGGGGAACCGCCCGAGCGGGTGCTTCACCGGGCCTGGGCCCGGAGCCTGTGGGAGCGTTCGCTGGCGCAGCTGAAGGCGGAGCCGGCGCACCGGGAGGCGTTCCGGCTGTATCTGGCCGACGCGGATTACAAGACCATCTGCGCCCGCACGGGGCTTTCGGAGGCGGCCGCGAAAACCGCCGTTCACCGGCTCAAGGCGCAGCTTCGCGAGATCGTGCTCGGTCACATCCGCCGCACGGTTTCGAGCGAGGAAGAGGTCCGGGCGGAGCTTGCGGAGTTCCTGGCCCTTATGCGCTGAGGGGCGCGCTCCGGCGCTCCCAGGTTCCGCAGCAGCGGTTCCAGTTCCTCCATCGGCAGGCCGATGACGTTCGTCACCGAGCCCTCGACCCGCTCGATCAGGGGATCCCGTCCGGGCTTGAGGGCGTACCCGCCGGCGAAACGCGTGGGATCGGTGCGGGCCAGGATTTTCTCGAGCGGGGGATTTTGCCGCACCGTGACGCGGGAGCGGACGAAGCGCTCGATGCGGAAGCGGTTTTTCTGGAGCACGACGCCCGTGCCGATGAAGTGCGTCCGGCCGGCCAGCGCCTGAAAGAGCCGCCGGGCGGCCTCCCGGCTGCGGGGCTTCCCGTAGAGCCGTCCTCGGAACTCCATCATCGTGTCGGCGGCCAGGACCCAGGTGTTCGGAAAGCGCCGCGCGACGGCCTGCGCCTTCCGGCGCGCGTTGGCCAGGCAGGTGGCGCGGAGCGTCGCGCGCCGCACCTCGCGGACGCCGGAAGGGACGACCTTGAAGCGGTAGCCCCGCAGGAGTTTTCGCCGTGCGGGCGAAGCCGAAGCCAGGATGAACATGGCGGGGATTCTACCATCGGAGGCTCGATTCCGCGCCTTTCGGCGGGTATGCTGGCGGGGCATGGCGCTCCGGTATCGAATTCTCCAGTCGCCCATGGCCGGCTGCACGGATCTCGCGTTCCGGCGGATCGCCCGCCGGTTCGGCTGCCAGATGGCGTTCACGGAGATGGTCAAGGACCGTCCGGTCGTGGAGGGGAGCGGGCGGACCTTCGAGATGCTTCGGACGGCCGACTGGGACCATCCGCTCGGAATGCAGCTGGTGGGGCGCGACCCGAACCTCATGGCGGAGGCGGCCCGGCGGCTCGAGGGGCTCGGGGCGGATCTCATCGACGTGAATCTCGGCTGTCCGGTGCCCAAGGTGGTCAACGCCGGCTGCGGCGCGGCGCTTCTGAAGGAGCCCGAGCAGGTGGGCCGGATTCTCGAGGCCATGATCCGGGCGGTGCGGGTGCCCGTGACGATCAAGATGCGCACGGGCTTCGACGAGGGGGACGACGAGCGCTTCTACCGCATCCTCCGGATCGCTTCCTCGTGCGGGGTGGCCGCGATCACGGTTCACGGCCGCACCCGCGAGCAGATGTACCGGGGGCAGGCGAATCTCGAGACGATCCGGAGGGCCAAGGAGGCGGCGACCGTGCCGGTGATCGGCAACGGCGACATCCGCGGCGGAGCGGACGCGAAGCGCATGTTCGAGGCGACGGGCTGCGACGGGGTGATGGTGGCCCGGGGGGCGTTGGGAAATCCCTGGATCTACCGGGAGATCGAGCAGTATCTGGCGACGGGGACGCTTCCTCCGCCGCCGACGCCGGCGGAGCGGGCGGCGGTGCTTCGCGATCACTTCGCCTGCCAGCGGGAGCTGTACGGGGACGCGCTGGCCTGCCGGCTGATCCGGCGGGTGATCCACTGGTTCGTCAAGGGCGCCTCGGGGTCCGCCGCGCTGCGCGAGAAGGGGAACCGGATCGAGTCTCCCGAGGAGTTCGAGGCGCTGGCGGCCGAGTTCGAGCGGTCCGAACTCGAGGAAGCGGTCGGGAACGTCTAGGACCCGTCAGTCCGTCAGGCGCGGGTTGTAGGGGACCTGAGGCCGCTCCACGACTTCGACGGTTTCGTACTCCTTGACCTGGTCGGAGTTGAACTCCTTGCCGCACTCGTAGCTGGTGCAGCGGTACTCCTTGACGTCGGCGGCGCTGAAGACGTTGATTTCGTTCTTCTTGACGCGGTTGCCGCCGCAGAAGGGGCACTTGGCGCGCTTCCAGTACTTCTTGGGCGTTTCCGCGGCGGAGGCCGCTTCGACCTTCTGTCCGGCCTCGTTGACGACGACCTTCCGGGGCTTGATCCTACCGGCGGCTTCGTCCTTGCAGCGATGGCAATACTTGCCGAAAGCCTTGTGACCGCAGGGGAACTTCTGCTTCTGCCGGCGCGACTTGTGGGCCATGAATGCTCCTTCCCGTGGGGGTAAACCGGGGATATACATTTAGCCGCTCGGGCGCGGCATTGCAACGCAAAAGAGAAGGGCGGATTATCCCTCGATCGCCAGTTTGACCCGGCGGATGACGAGCGAGATGAAAAAGACCGCCGCGATGACGCCCCAAAGCCCCCAGGCGTGGCCGAAGACCGCCGGAAGAAAAAAGACGACCCCGATCACCCCGAGGGCGAGCGTCCGTATCACGTGCGCCCGCATCGGCTGCCCGCGGAAGAACGCCAGCCAGGCCAGGAAGTAGAGCGCGGCCAGGCCCGCCCCCGCGTACGCGGCATATTCGCCCCGCGCGGCCTGCCGGCGCTCCTCGGCGGTCTTCCAGGAGGCCGGGCCGCGGGCGGAAAGAACGGCGGCCTTGAGGTCCAGCCGCGCTTCCTTCTCCAGCGGCTCGGGAGCGAAGACGAGAAGGATCGCGCTTTTGGGCTGCAGAGGCAGGGCCACGGCGATTCCGAAGCAGGGCATCCCTTCGCGGACGAACCGGACCTCCGCGCCGTCCACGGAGAACTCGCTCCACGATTCCTTCCGGGCGCGCGCCTCCGCGTCCGGCGGCAGGAGGGCCATCTTCGCGAGCGTCTTGGGAAGGATCGGCTCGTCCGGGTCCAGCATCCGGTCTCCGGGGATGATCGCGAACCACACCCGTTCCCAGTCCGCCGGTCCGGCCGGGCGTTCCCAGAGCGAGAGGTACACCCGGTCCTTGCCCGGCCGGTACCCGCGCGGCAGCGTGACCTGAAGCGGAGGATCGGAGTGCGTCACCGTGATGGGTCCGCCGTCCGGCTCCTGAAGTCCGGCGACGAGAAGAACGGCCAGGATCGGATTCATGCGCTCCCCCGGTCGAGCACCGGTGTCCGCCCTCATTCTACCATGGGGGCCGCCCTCGGCGTGTCCGGGAAAGGCGTTGTCCCGCCGCACGGAGCGGTGGTATCCTGCGGGGGTGGGCAAAGCTCTCCGGGGAGGCGCGGCGCTCGCGGCGGCGCTTCTGGCCGGCTGCGCCCGGCCGGCCCCGGGCCCGCCGCCGGCCGAACTCCTGGACCCTGCGCGGTTGAGACGCGAGACCCTCGAGACGCTCGAGGCTCTCGAGCGCGGCTTCTACACTCATTGGGGCGCCGTGGAGCGGACCCGGGAGTTCGCGCGCCTGACGCCGCGCCACGCGCCGGAGCTGCGCCGGGTGGCCGAGGCCAACGTCCCGGCGTCCCTCATGGCGCTTCGGGTCCTGGACCGTCTGGCGCCGCCGGGGGAGTCTTTCGGCGCCGAGGCGCGGGCAATCCTCTACGTCTCCGCGCTCGAGCGGGAAACGAACTTCGCCCGCTGGGGCGCTCCCGCCCCGGACGGGATTCTTCCGGGAATCTACGGCCAGGAATTGATCGCCCTGGGCGGGGCGGCGGCGCCTCATCTCCGGCGGCTTCTGGCGGATCGCCGCCGCGCCCCGGTGCGGGGAGCGGGCTCGGCCGACCGGCGGAACGCCCTCCGCGGCGACCGAGTGTGCGATTACGCGTGGCTCTTCCTGGCGGCGATCCTGGGAAAACCCGTGGTCTACGAGGACGACCCCGACCTCCGGGACGCGCGGATCCGGGCGTTCGATCTCGAGCTCGACCGGGCGGCGCGCGGCCTCAGGCCGGCCCGATGAGATGTTCCACGATGTCGGCGATCTCGCCGACCTTGAAGGGCCGGTTGACCACGACCACCGTGCGCAGGAAGCAGCGGGCGGCGGCGTCTCCTTCGTCTTCGTCGGCGATCAGGATGAGCTTGGGGGGGATCTTCATCGGCCGCAGGTCCGCCAGAAGGTCGTCCATCGACTTCTGGAGGTTCGTCGAGGTGACGACGATGTCGTAGGGACGGTGGCGGAGCCGCTCGCGGGCGTCTTCGGCCCGCGTCCAGGCGCTCACCTCGTATCCGCAGGCCTCCAGGGAATTGCGGATCATGGCGCCTTCGCGGTAGTCCGCGTCCGCGATGAGGACGGACTTGACGCGCGGCTCGGCCGCAGGCGGCTTTTGTTCCATGCCCTTGCTGTCGAAGGTCGTCGAGACTCCCATGTCCGCATCTCCGGCGCTACGCCCGCCGCCGGTCCTCCTCCCAGGGGTCGCCGGCCAGGACGCGCGCGGCCTCGACGACGTCCCGCAGCGCGCAGGGGCGCCGCAGGATCGAGAGGCAGGGAACGGTGTCCAGAGCCTCCCGGTCGCGAAGCTGGCCTTCCTCGGCCAGAATCAGGGCCGGCGGAGGCGCGGGGGCCCGGGCCGCCTCCTCCAGGATCGCCCGCAGAGCGGCTTCTCCCCACCCGGCGGAGGCGATCACGAGATCGTACCGGCGCTCCCGGGTCCGCCGGCGCCCCTCGGCCGGGTCGCGGACGAGATTAAGATAATAACCGCGCTCCTCGAGCGCAAGCCGCATCGCGGATCCCCAGGCTTCGTCCGGCTCGATGATGAGGATCCTCCGCAGGCGGACGCGGCGGGTGGGGGGGCGCCGGTCCAGGGCCGAGTCCATCGCCGTCATATTCCCTCCTCAGGCCCCGCCGGGGGGCCTTCGCGCGCCATGAGGTTGATAACACATGAAACATGGGTTGTCAACCCCGAAGCGCCGGGGCCGGCGGGGGCCTACGTCGACGGCCGCAGCGGAAGCCCGAGCTGCTCGACGACGGCCCGGACGAAATCCGAAACGTCGGCCGTGACGCGGTGGGTGAGGACCGTGCCGCCTTCGCGGAAGTTGATCGACGCGCTGTCGAGATCGTCCAGAAGCAGAAGGAGCCGCGGCCCGCCGGCCCGCTTGCGCAGGGCCTTGAGGATCGTCGCCTGCGCGGAGGGATCCAGCTCGCTCGAGACGCACGCCAGGTCGAACGCCGCGGGGCCCGTCAGGAGGTCCACGACCATCTCGGGCTCCAGGCAATCGGTCACTTTGTAGCCGATCGCCTCCAGCCGCTGCCGCGCCTGATCCACCCACGCGGCGTCCCGATGGGCCAGAAGCACCGAGAGCTGCCGGTGCGAACGCGCGGTTCCCATCCGCCGGAAGTATACCCCCGCCGGGGCGGGGGCGGAAGGGCGCGGCTACGCGGAGGCCGCCGGCGCCCCCTTCTTGCGCGCCTCCCACTGCTCCAGCGTGATGAGGATCTCGCGGGCGTTGGATCCGTTGTGCGGCCCCAGGATCCCCATCTTCGTCATGGCGTCGATGAGCCGCGCGGCCCGCGAGTAGCCGATCGAGAAATGCCTCTGGATGAGCGAGGTCGATCCCCGCCCTTCCGTCAGCACCACGCGCACCGCGTCCTCGAACAGCTCGTCCTCGCAGGTCCCTTCCGCGTCGGCGGCGGTCTTGATCTCCAGAAGCTCCTGATGGTACTCGGGCTTTCCGCGGGAACGCAGGTGCTTGACCAGGCCCCGGATCTCGTCGTCCGAGACGAAGGTGCACTGGCCGCGCACGGGCTCGAACGAGTCGATCATTTTGACGAGCATGTCGCCCTTGCCGAGCAGGCGCTCGGCTCCCTTGCGGTCCAGGATGATCCGGCTCTCGATCTGGCTGGGAACCCGGAAGGCGATCCGCGAGGGCATGTTCGAGCGGATCAGGCCCGTGATGACGTCCGTCGAGGGCCGCTGCGTCGCCACGACCAGGTGGATGCCGATCGCCCGCGCCTTCTGGGCCAGCCGCACGATCGAGAACTCCACCTCCTTGCGGCCCGTCAGCATCAGATCCGCCAGCTCGTCGATGATCGCCACGATGTAGGGCATGTGCGACGGGAACGTCTCCGCCTCCGCCTCGGGCACCCCGGCCTCCGCCAGCCGCTCCCGGATCTTCTTGCCGCCCATCTTGTTGAACTTGTCGATCGACGTCGCCCCGACCCGGGACAGGATCGAGTACCGCTCGTCCATCTCCTTGACCAGCCAGTCGAGCACGAGCCCGGCCTTCTTCGAGTCCACCACCACCGGGGCCCACAGGTGCGGGATGTCCGCGAACGTGGTCAGCTCCACCTGCTTGGGGTCGATCAGGATGAGCTTCATTTCGTCCCAGGACATCGAGACGACCAGGCTCGTGATGATCGACTTCAGGCACACGGACTTGCCGCTGCCCGTCGTGCCGCCGATGAGCAGGTGCGGAAGCTCCGTGAGGCTCCGCACGATCGGCTCGCCCCCGTTAGTCTTGCCCAGGATCATCGGAAGCGGAATCTTCCGCAGATCCGCGTACCCGCGGTCCAGGAACTCGCGGATGCGCACGGTGTTGGGGAAGGGGTTGGGGACCTCGATGCCCACGGTGCCCTTGCCCGGCAGCGGCGCCACGATGCGCACCGCCAGCGTGGCCAGACGCATCGTGATCTCCTCCTGGCGGGCGGTCACGGCGTGGATCTGCTGGCCCGGGGCGAGCTGCACCTCGTAGGTCGTCACCGCCGGTCCGATTTCGTAGTTGACGACCTGGCCTTCGATGCCGTACTCCCGCAGCGCCGCCTCCAGGACCAGCATCCGGTCCTTGATTTCCTTCTCGCTGATGCCGTGGATCTGCTCGACCTTGGATTCGAAGAGGTCGATCGGGGGCTGTTCGTAGGAGCCCGCCTTCTTGGGGTCATACTGCGCGGCCACGGCCTTGAGGGCGTCCGCTTCGACCGGCTTGGGCCCCTTGGGGGCGGGAAGGGCCGCCGGACGGGCCGGCGCGGGAGCGGCGGCCGCCGCCGCGTGAGCGGCCCGGTCCTGCGCCGTAAGCTTGACCGTGGGCGTCGCCGGGGCCGGAGCCGGGACGGGCGCGGGCGCAGGCGCAGGCGGGGGCGCCGCGGGGGCGGCCATGCGGCGGGCCAGCTCCGCCTTGGCGCGCTCCATTGCCTGCCGGTGCGCCTCGGCGTGGCGCCGGGAGCGCTCTTCGGCCGAATAATAGTGAAAGACCCGTCCGGCCAGCGCCCGGGCGCCCCGCGCCGCCCGCAGCACCGCCGTGTAGATCATCCAGTCCGTGGACAGCACCAGGGACACCGCCAGGGCCAGCGCCACCGCCAGCCACGCGCCCGCCGTCCCCAGATGCGCCACGAGCGCCAGCTCGAACGCCTTCCCGTAGGCGCCGCCCAGGCCCGGCGCCGCGCCTTCCAATCCGAAGGCCGCCGCGCCCGCCACGCCCTGAAGCGACAGGAAGGTCGCCGCGGCGAACACCGACACCGCCACCGCCACGAGCTTCACGTAGATCCCCTCGAGCTTGCGGCGGAAGAACACCCGGAAGGACCAGAAGCCCACGAAGAACACCAGGACGTAGGCCGCCAGCCCCAGATTCGAAAGCAGCGCGTGCGCCACCCGGGCGCCGATCGCCCCGCCCTTGTTGCGCAGCGGCGCGTTGGGAGGATACTTGACCTCGGCGATGTCCCCCGCGTCGTAGGACGCCAGGGAGATGAACACGAACATCGCCGCCAGGAAGAAGAAAAGGCCGCCCAGCTCCTTGGCCTTCTCCCGCAGCGGCACCCGGGCCGCCAGCGCCTCGCTCGTCTTCTTGGTGCCCACGTTACCCCCTCGCGAACAGGACCAGGCCCGCGGCCCCCGCCGCGGCGCAATAGGCGGCGAAGATGGAGAGCCGCCCCTTCATGGACAGAATCTCCACCGCCCGGATGGCGAGCAGGCTCACGGCGAACGTGATCGCCACCCCAAGCAATATCGGCAGGGCGTGGATTTCCCCTTCACCCCGCAGCGCGTCCCGGCCCTTGAAGACAAGCGCCCCCGCGATCGCCACCGCCCCCAGGAAGAACGAAAACCGGACCGCGTCCTCCCGGCGAAGCCCGGCCAGGAAACCCGCTCCGATCGTGGAGCCCGAGCGCGAAATCCCCGGCAGAAGCGCGCAGGCCTGCGCCGCTCCGATCCAGAACACCCGTCCCCACGGCGTCTCGGCCAGGGTGAACCGCTCCCGGCCGAGCCGCTCCGCCCCCCACAGGAAGAACCCCGTCACCAGGAGAAGGCCCGACGCCACCCGGAGGTCCGCGTAGAGCGCCTCGATCCGGCTCTTGAAAAGAACCGCCGCGACCACGGCCGGGAGGGATCCGAGCGCCAGGCGTCCCAGCTCCGGCCGCCGCTCCCGGAAAAGCTCCACCCACCGCCGGCGGTAGTACACCAGAATCGCCAGAAGCGATCCGACGTGCAGCGTGATGTCGAAGAAGAGGTCCGGCCCCCGGCCCAGGAAATGCCGCGCGAAGAGAAGATGGGTCTTGGAGGAGACCGGCAGGAACTCCGTCAGTCCCTGCACGACGGCCAGGATCGCCACGAATGAAAGCGGCATGCGTTCCTCCGGAAGAGGGATCGGGGGGGATCGAACTTACGGGCGCCCGGCGGCGATCGCGCCGCGGACCCACCAGCGGCAGAGTTCCTCGGGCGTCTCCAGCCGCAGGAACCGCAGTTCGCGCTTCCAGGCCTCGGCGTCCCGCTCGGGGTCCCCCGTCAGCTCCATGCCGCTGACTTCGCGCAGGGAGTTGACGAGCTCCAGGGACCGGGCTTCCTCTCCGCGCGCGGCGGCCTGAAGGAGCTCGGCGAGCCTGCCCGGCGCGGCCACCACCTGCTGCTCGAATTCGTCGCCCGGATCGCCCATGGCCAGAACGTCCTCGAGGTCCAGCTCCACGAAGGGGGCCGTCCGGCGCTCCAGCTCCGCCGCCAGCTCCTCCAGGCCGGAGAAGCGCGACCAGAGGTATTCCCCCGCTCCTTTGAGGATGCGGATCGCCTCGGCCAGGCGGGCCTGCGCCGTCTCCCGGGGGGCCCGAAAAAAGAAGGACTTGGCGGCGGGGCTTTCGGGAATCGTGTAGGGGACACGATCCTTCTCCCCGAAAAGGAACAGCCAGCCCAGGGCCACGCCGTACTTCATGGAAGCCAGGGGTGGGGCTTCCCGGTTGGGCGTGGCGCGCGGATGGGACGTCGTGCGGAGGATGGATTGAGTGGCCATGATTCCAGCGTAGGGACGCGGACGCGGACTGTCAAATGCTCCGCCCGGCGGCCAGCGCCTCCACGGCGCGGACGATCCATCGGGCCACGGCCTCCTTGCGGGCGCGGCGGAAGCGGCGGACCACGCGCCCCTCCCGATAGGCGACGGCGTTCATCCGGTCGGCCGCGAACGTGCGCGGCGAATTGAGCAGGACCAGGTCGAGATTCTTTCGCTTGTATTTCAGGAGCGCCTGGTGGACGGCGTCCTGGACCTCCAGCGCGAAGCCCACCAGGATGCGCCGCCCCTTGCGCCGGCCGAGGGCCCGCAGGATGTCCGGCGTGCGGACGAGCCGCAGGGTCAGAACGCGGGCGTCCTTCTTGAGCTTGCCGGCGTACCGGCGCGCGGGCCGGTAGTCCCCCACCGCCGCGGTCATCACGACCGCGTCGGCCCCGGGGTACTCGGCCAGGACGGCCCGGCGCATCTCCAGAGCGGTCGTCACCCGGACGGTCCGCACGCCCGGCGGGTCGGGAAGCGCCACGGGTCCGGTCACGAGCGTCACGCGATGGCCGGCGCGCCGCGCGGCCCGGGCGCAGGCGAAGCCCATCTTCCCGCTGGACGGATTGGAGAGGAACCGGACGGCGTCCAGGGGCTCGCGGGTGGGGCCGGCGGTGACCAGGATCCTCATGTCCCCAGGATCTTTTCGGCCTCGGCGACGATCCGGGCGGGCTCGGCCAGGCGTCCCTGGGCGTACGTGCCGCAGGCGAGAAAGCCGGATTCGGGTTCGACGAAGCGCAGTCCCCGGCGGCGGAGCTTTTCGACGTTTTCGCGGACGGCGGGATGGTTCCACATGCGGTCGTTCATGGCGGGGGCCACGAGTACCGGGCAGGCGACCGCCAGGAGGAGGGAGGTGGGCATGTCATCGGCCAGGCCCGCGGCGGCCTTGGCCAGGAAGTTGGCCGTGGCCGGGGCGACGACGACGAGATGGGCCCGGTCGGTGAGCGAAATGTGGGTGGGATCGACCACGCTTTCGAGGTCGAAGGGGTCCACCCAGACGCGCCGGCGGGTGATCGTCTGGAAGGTGAGGGGGCCGATGAACTGCGTCGCCGCGCGGGTCATGGCCACGGTGACGCCCGCTCCCTTCTGGACGAGCCGGGAGACGACCTCGGCGGCCTTGTAGGCGGCGATGGAGCCGGTGACGGCCACGACGATCTCGCGGCCCGCCAGCGGGCCCGCCGATTCCATCGCCGCCGCGCTCACGGGTTCACTCCTTCTTCCGGGAGGCCTTGCGGCCCTCTTCCTTGAGGGCTTCCTCCAGGGGATGGCCCTCCAGCCCGATCTTCCCCTGCCGGATTTCCTCGAGCACCACGTTGATGAGGTTCCGGTCCTCGAGGTCCACGAGCTTCTGAGCGCCCTTGACGAGCTCCTTGAGGCGCTTCTGGATCAGGACGGTGAGCTTGTAGCGCCCGCCGAACTTCTCCGACAGCTGATCGATCTCGGTGCTGGTGAGCATCGCGCACGCTCCTTCAATTCAAAAGTCCGCGGGCCCGGACGGCGGAGAGGATCTCCTCCACCGCCCGCTCCACGCGGTCGTTGACGACGACGAGGTCGTACAGGTGCCGTTCGTTCATCTCCCGTTCGGCGCGCGCCAGGCGCCGCCGGACCTCTTCGGGCGACTCGCTCCGCCGGCCCTCCAGCCGCCGCCGGAGCTCCTGCATGTCGGGCGGCGCCACGAAGACGAACAGGGCCGGCAGCCCCAACGCCCGGACGCTGCGGGCCCCCTGGGGGTCGATGTCCACGAGGACCACCCGCCCCGCCTCGAGCTCGCGTTCGATCGCCGCGCGCGGCGAGCCGTAGAGGTTCCCGTCGATCTCCGCGTACTCCAGGAACTCGCCGCGGGCGATCGCCGCCTCGAACTCGGGCCGCGTCAGGAAGCGGTAATCCCGCCCGTCCACCTCCTGCGGCCGGCGGGCGCGGGTCGTCGTGGTCATGACGCGGACGATTCCCGGGACCTCCCGCAGGCGCCGGGCGATCGTGGTCTTCCCGACGCCGGAGGGCCCCGAGAGCACCAGAAGGGAACCGCGCCCCCGGCTATTCAACGTTCTCCACCTGCTCCTTGATCTTTTCGATCTCCGTTTTGATCTCGACTCCGAGGGCCGAGATCCGCGTGTCGTTGCCCTTCGAAAGGATCGTGTTGGTTTCGCGCCCCATCTCCTGGCAGAGGAAGTCCAGGCGGCGTCCCACCTGGCCTTTGAGGCCCAGGATCTTCCGGAACTCCCCGATGTGGGCGCGCAGCCGCTGGATTTCCTCGCTGATGTCCACCCGGTCGGCGTGGAGGGCGACCTCCTTGATCACGTCCGCGCGCGCCTCGTGCATCCCTTTCTGGGACAGGAGCGCCCGGATGCGTTCCTCGAGCTTTCGTTCGTAGGCGGCGACGACCTCGGGGGCGCGCTCCTGGATACGGTCCAGGCGCTCCTCGATGGCGTCCAGGCGGGCCTGAAGGTCCCGGGCGATCTTGGCGCCCTCGCGGGCGCGGGACGCCGCCAGCGCGTCCACCGCCCGGGCGACGAGCGGCTGAACCTGGGGCCACAGGTCGGCCGCCGGACCGTTCGTGCGCGACTCCGACCAGAGGGACGGAATGGACAGGAGGTCGGAGAAGGTGAGATCCCCTTTGAGCCCGAGGGCCTTGCCGATTTCCCGGAGCCGCCGGGCCGTGGCGCGCAGGGTGGCCAGGTCCGGCAGCGGCGCGCCCGGTCCGGAGGCGGTCTTGACGGAAACCGAAACCGTGACGCTTCCGCGGCCGATGCGCGCGCGGACGAGGCGCTCGATCTCCGCTTCGGCCTTCCCGAATCCCTCGGGGAGGCTCTGCTTGAGCGAGAGGAAGCGGTGGTTCACGGAGCGGATCTCGACCTCCAGATCGAGCCCCCGGCCCCGGCGGGAAGCGCTCCCGAAGCCGGTCATGCTGTTCATGCTACTTGTTCGGCGCGGGAGGCAGCGGCACCGCCGGAGGCGCGCCGCCGCCCTCGGGCGCAAGCTGCTGGATCTTCTTCTCGAGCTCGCTGGGACCCGTTCCGGACTTGCCCACGTTGTGACGATTGATGAGCACCGCCAGCAGGAGGAACGCCACCGCCAGGAAGACGGTGAACTTGTTGATGTGCTGGTGGGCCTTGGTGCCGAAGAACGTGTCGCTTCCGAGTCCGCCGAACGCCGCCGCGATTCCGCCTTCCTGCGAAGGCGTGATCACGACCATGAAGATGAGCAGCAGGCACACCAGGACGAACAGGATGATCAGAAGAACGCTCATTCCTTGTACCTCACGATTTTCACGAACGACGCGACCTCCAGGCTCGCTCCGCCCACGAGGGCGCCGTCCACGTCTTCCTCGCCCATGAGCTCCCGGATATTGTCGGGCTTGACGCTGCCGCCGTAGAGGATCCGGACGCGGCCCGCCGCCTCGGCGCCGGCCCGCCGGGCCAGAAGCTTGCGGACGTAGTGGTGGACCTCCTGGGCCTGCCGGGGCGTGGCCGTCCGGCCGGTCCCGATCGCCCACACGGGTTCGTAGGCCACGACCACGCGGGGGAGATCCTCCGCGGGGATGCCGTCCAGGCCTTTGGACATCTGGCGCTCCACGACCTCGTAGGTGACCCCCATGGTGCGCTCCTCGAGGAGCTCTCCGATGCAGAAGATGGGGGTCAGCCCCGCCGCCAGGGCCGCCTTGACCTTCCGGTTGATCATTTCATGCGTCTCGCCCAGGATGTGGCGACGTTCGCTGTGGCCCAGGATCACGTGGGTGCAGCCCACGTCCTTGAGCATCGGGGGCGAGACTTCGCCCGTGTAGGCGCCTTTGGATTCCCAGTGCATGTTCTGCGCCCCCAGCCGCAGGGGACTTCCCTCGAGCGCTTCGCGGACGGCGGCCAGGGCCGGGAAGGGAGGGCAGAGCACGACCTCGGGTTCCGGGGGCGCGCCCTCGAGGGCCTTGCGGATCCCCGCCGCCAGCTCGCGGGCCTCCCGGAGAAGCCCGTTCATTTTCCAGTTTCCGGCGACGAGAGGGGGGCGCATGGGGACCCCTGATTATACGGATGCCCCCCGGGGGGTCAATAACTACCGCCCCCTCCCGAATTTTCATTTTCCGTTCCGCCCGCCTGTCGCTAAGATGGCGCCATGGAATCGCCGGTCCGGCCGCCGTACGAGCGGATTCTCTTCGTCTGCTGCAACGAGCGGGGCCCGGGCGAAGACGCCTGCGGCAACCGCGGGTCCCTGGAGCTGCAGAAGAAGCTCAAGGAGTACGCCAAGTCCCGGAACCTCCAGGGCCGCGTGCGCGTCTCCCGGGCGATGTGCCTGGGACTGTGCGCCGTGGGGCCCAACGTGTGCGTCATGCCGGAAAACGTCTGGTACCGCCGCGTGACGGAGGCGGACCTTCCGGAAATTCAGCGCCGCTGGATCGATCCCCTGGCGGACGGAGGTCCGCCGTCAGCGCCCCGGGGGTCCTAGCACCCGGAGCGTGTCGATCTGAACGTCGATCATTCCCGTTGAGTCGTCCGCCCGCACGAATCCAAGGTGGCCCGTGCGCGACGGATCGACGGTCCGGCGCACGGGGCTCCGGACCTCGGAGCCGAAGGGTTTCAAGTCGGCCAGCCGCACCACGTACTGCTTCCACTCCGCGCTCAGGATGAGCTGTTTGGCGAAGGTGCCGTAGCCGCCTTCCCCGTCTTCGATGAGCAGGATGTAGAGAATCGCGGTCTGGTTTTTCGAACGGTTGCGGGCGAAGAAGGTGAGCGTGTCCGCGCGGGCATCCAGGAGGGGCAGGGGATGGTACGCGCCCCCTTCGGGCGAAAGGGAGAGGCGGGCGGCGCGGCGGCCCTGGTGCGGTTCCTCGCCGTTGGTCGCCGAAGCGCCCCCCCGGCTCTTCCAGAGGCCGGGGTAATCCTCGAAGTCGAGCTCGGCGACGACGTTCGGGGCCACCTTGGCGCGTTCCTCGCAAAGGGTCTTGTACTGGCGCAGGGTCCGTTCGTTGGAGCGCCCGGCGGGGGTATCGGCGAATTCGGTCAGCAGGCGGTTGATCGCCTCGTAGGCGCCTCCGAAATTCTGGGCCTGCATGTCGCGGCGGACGCCCTGCCAGAGCCGCGCGGCTTCGTCCTCGTGATCCTTGCGTCGCGCCGTCTCGACGGCGTTCTTGCGCTGCTGGATTTCGGCGGCCTTGGACTCGCAGAAGTGCGTGCGCGCGTGGGCGCGGGCGAACTGGTTCAACGCCGCCAGGGCGTCGTCGAACCGGCGCTCGACGAGGGCGGCGTCGCACTTCTGGAGCGTTTCCACCCACGCTTCCTTGGCCAGGTCCTCGCCCTTCTGCGCGAGCGCCTGTTCCAGCCGCGTGCGCAGGTCGGCGATTTCCTTCTCCGCCTGGCGATACGTCCGCGTGTCGCGGAACTTCTCAAGCTCCCCCAGGCGGTGCGCCGCCTCCTTCCAGTATCCCGTGACGGGAGCCCCCTGCACCGCCGCGCGCGCTTCGGGCAGGAGCCTCGCCGTCTCCGCTTCCCGGGCGGCCTCTTCCCGGAGACGGGACAGCGCTTCCGCCTGCCGGAAGCCGGTCCGGGTATCGCGGTGCCGCTGGAGGAAGGCGGCGGCCTTGGAGACGGCCTCTCCCCAACGGCCCGCCTCGAAGGCCGCGCGGACCTCGGAGGCGGCCGCTTCCGCCTCGAGCTCCCTCCGGCACCGCCGAAGATCTTCTTCCAGGTCGGGCCGGCCGGTGCGGTCGAGGCGCTCCAGGATCCCCCGGGCGTCCTTCCAGCGCTCTTCGCGCAGCGCCACCCGGGCCTCCTCGTGCGCGCGCGCCTGGGCGTCGGAACGCTCGCGCAGCTTCTGCTCGCAGACGCGGATCCGCTCGGCGATCGCTCCCAGGCGCTCGGCGACCTTCGGGACCGTCCCGAACTCCTCCTGGAGCCGAAGGTATTCGGCGCGCGCCTCCGCCCATCGGGATTCCTCGAAGAACTGGTCGGCGCGACCGAGGCGCTGGCCGGCCTCGTAAGCGCGCGCGGCGTCCGGACGGGGCGGCTCCGGGGCCGGCCGTTCGACCGCGCGGAGGGGTTCCGTCG
>DATLZA010000096.1 GCA_035574235.1 Planctomycetota bacterium
CGATCGGCACGCTCGCGGAATTCCAGAAGCGCGCCCGCCTCAAGGAGAAGCCGGGCGACCTTCCCGACGCGCGGGGAATGATCGCGCAGCTCCTGGCGGACCACGAGGCGATCGTGCGGACCCTCCGGGAGGACCTCCAGACCGCGCTCGAGAAGCACGGCGACGCGGGAACGAGCGACTTCCTCACGGGCCTGATGGAACGCCACGAGAAAATGGCGTGGATGCTCCGCGCCTTCCTGGAAGGCCGTTAGCGCGGCGCCAGCGCCTGCGGAATGAGGAGCGCGACGCCCGACCGGCCCGGGTAGCGCCGGCGCAGGAACCGCCGTTCGTCCCGCCGCAGCCGCTCCGCCTCCAGGGGCGGCGTCTCCTCCGGCCGCAGCGTGCAGCGCGCGCACCCTTCCGGATAAAGGACGGCGCCGGAAACGTCCACGACCGGAATCCCGCTCAGGCGGCAGGTCAGCGGCCGGTGCGCGTACAGGCGGCATTCGCCCGCCGGCCCGAGCGCCGGACACTCGACGGGCCCCAGCCGGTCGCAGAGCTCGTCGATCTCGCGCTCCGACCAGCCGTCCAGATCCTCCCCCAGGCGGGGAAACTCCGCCCGGAGCCGCTCGACGAGGTCCCGGGCGCGCCTCTCGATGTCCGCGCGCACGTCGGCCGGCGCCTGCGCCAGCCCTTCGCGCAGAAGCTCGGCGTCCGCCGGCGTGATGTCGAACAGCCCCAGGCAGCAGTCCCGGCAGCCCTTGCCGCAGGGAACGCGGTCGGGAAAGCGCTCCCGGACGCTCCGGTACCAGGCGTCCGCGCGCTCCAGAAGCCTCCGGTATTCCTCCACGCGTACATTCTCGCCGAAGGGCCTTCCCCGATCTACTTCCGCGTTCCGAGCAGCTCCAGCATCGCCCGCGAAAGAGCCAGCGTTCCCGTGCGGATCGTGGGCTCCGGGTCCACCGCCCATTTCGAGGAGTGAAGCCCGATCGACGGATCGTGCCCCGGCGGAGCCCCGCCGACGCGGAACTGAAGCCCCGGAACGCCGTAATGCCTCGGGAAACGGCTGAAGTCTTCGCCTCCCATGCTGGGCTCGCCCCGCAGAACCCGGTCCGCTCCGAAAAGCCTCGAGAAGACCTCGCGCATCCTCTCCGAAAGCTCGGGATCGTGGTAGCCGGCGGGGGTGAATACGTCGGCCTCCTTCACCTCGACCGGAACGGGCGCCCGGTGCACCTCGGCCACTTGCCGCGCGATGTGCGCGATCTCCTCCAGAAGCTTCTGGCGCACCTCGTCTTCGTACGAGCGGACGGTAAGCTGGAGCCGCGCCTCGTCCGGAATGATGTTGTGCTTGGTGCCCGCGTGGAAGGACCCCACCGTGACCACCGCCCGCGTCCCCGGGGCCAGCTTCCGGCTCACGATCGTCTGAAGCGCCAGAACGATCTCGGCTCCGATGACGATCGGATCCACGGTCCGATGGGGCCAGGCGCCGTGGCCGCCCCGGCCTCGAATGATGATGTCGATCGAGTCCACGTGGGCGGAGGCGAACCCCGGACAGATCCCCACGGTCCCGGCGGGATCGATTCCGTTATGAACGCTCAGACACGCCACGGGCCGGCCGGGCATGGCCTGGTGAAACTTGGGGTCCTCGAGCATCTGCAGCGCCCCGCGCCCCACCTCCTCGGCGGGCTGGCCCACCAGCACCGCCGTGCCCGACCAGCGGTCGCGCAGGGCGGCCAGCGCGCGGGCCATCCCCACCCCGATCGCCATGTGCGAATCGTGCCCGCAGGCGTGCATCGCGCCCGTGGTGCTCGCGTAAGGGAGCCCCGTTTCCTCCTTTACAGGCAGCGCGTCCATGTCCACGCGCGCCAGGACGATCGGACCCGGGCCGTTCCTCAGCACCGCCACCACGCCGGTGCCGCCGACCCCTTCGGTCACCTCCCAGCCGGCCTCGCGCAGTTCCCGCGCCACGCGCGCCGCGGTCCGCACTTCCTGGAGCGAAAGCTCGGGATTCTGATGGAACCATTGATAGAGCTCGACGAGCCTCCGAAGATCCGCCTCGACGGTCTTTCGGAGCGGCTCGTGGATTTCGTCGGTCCGGCCCGCCGGAAGCGGAAGACGCTCCGGAGGCCGCGCCGGAGGAGACCCGGCCGCGCACGCGCCCAGGAGAACCGCCGCCCCAAGAACCGTCCGCTTCATGAAGGTTCCTCCTTTCCCGCCGAGGCCCGCCGGACCCACCGAAGCTTGGCCGAGCGCGACCTGGGGTTGCGCGCCTGCTCTTCGGGCCCGGGCCGCACCGGCTCGTCGCTCCCGCGATCATAAATTCCCGCCCGCAGGCCGTCACGGA
Source organism: Planctomycetota bacterium (assembly GCA_035574235.1). Classification (NCBI taxonomy): domain Bacteria; kingdom Pseudomonadati; phylum Planctomycetota; species Planctomycetota bacterium. The sequence continues at coordinate 2,324 of DATLZA010000096.1, forward strand.
ATGCCCGCTTCACCCGCCGATCCTCCCCGCTGTGGAACGTCAGAATCGCGGCCACGCCGCCGGGGCGCAGAAGCCGCGGCACCACCGCCAGAAGACGCTCCAGGTTCTGCAGCTCGCGGTTGACGAGCATCCGGATCGCCTGAAACGTCCGCGCCGCCGGATGAAGCCTGGCCCCCGCCGCCCGGCGCGGCGAGAACCCCCGCGCCTCGCAGACGATCTCCGCCAGCTCCCGCGTCGTCCGCACCGGCCGGCGCTCGACGATCATGCGCGCAATCCGCTCCGCCTGCTCTTCGTCCCCCAGCTCCCGGAGCGCCCGGGCCAGATCCTCCTCCGAAATCTCCTGGAGGAGCGCCGCAGCGGGCTTTCCGCGCGTCGGGTCCAGGCGCATGTCCAGGGGGCCCGGCCGGCGGTAGGAGAACCCGCGCGCGGGATCGTCGAGGTGAGGGCTGGCGACCCCGAGGTCCGCCAGGATTCCATCGACGAGCTCGATCCCGAGTTCGGCCAGGATGGAGGGAAGCCCGGCGAAGTTGCCGTGACGGACGACGAAATCTCCGCCCGCTTGCGCCAGGCGCCGGCGCGCCCGCTCGACGTGGGCGGGGTCCAGGTCCACGCCCACGATCCGGGCGCCGCGCCGCGCCAGCTCCACGGCGTGGCCCCCCAGACCGATCGTGGCGTCGACGATCGTCCTGCCGGGGGCGGGCGCCAGGATCGCCACGACCTCTTCGAGAAGGATCGGGACGTGCTCCGGATCGGCCATCGTCATTCCGAAGACAGAACGTCCACCCACTGGCGGGCGATCGCCGCGGGGTCGAGCGACAGGACGCGCGGCACAAGCCGCGCGCGGGGCAGCGCGCGGGCCATGGTTTCGGCGATCTCCCACGGATGGGAGGGGTCTCCCCGAACGGCGAGAATCCGCACGGGCGCGGTCAGCCCGGCCAGCGCGTCCGGCCAGGGATCGACGACCGGCCAGTCCGCCGTGGCGCGGAACGCGGCGGCCAGCTTGGGTCCCAGGCGCGCCGGATCGTAGCGCCCCCAGTCCGCCCGCAGCGCTTCCTGCCAGGCGCGCGCCCGGGAAGGGCTCATGCCTTCGACGATCCGGCGGGCGGCTTCCTCGAGATCCGCCCGCTTCAGCGCCTCCGCCACGCGCTGCGTCCGGACGGGATCGCGGCGCGGCCGGGGCCCGAAACCGGGAAGATCCTGGACGAGGATCCGCACCCGCCCGGGCGAGCGCAGGGCGAACCGCAGGGCCGTGGCCGCCCCGAGCGAAGTGCCTCCGACGGCCGCCCGCTCCCAGCCGAAATGATCGAGAATCGCGCCCCAGTCGCCGGCCATCGCGTCCGGATCGACCGGCCCTTCCGTTTCGCCGTGGCCCCGCTGGTCGAACGCCACCGTCGTGAAGCGCGGGCCGAAAACGGAAGCGGCCGCGGCGAAGTACGCCTTGGAGAAGGCCAGAGGATGGGCCACGACGAGGGGCGGGCCGGAACCGAATCGGACGCCGGCCAGCTCCGCGTCGCCGGATCGGACACGGAAGGGCGTCACGTCCACGCCGGGACTATAGAACGGAGCCGCCGGGGGGTAAAGGGGACGGGGTCACCCGCGGGGAGAAGCGTCTTCGGCGTTCGGAACGCCGTCGCGATCCCAATCCTGGCGACCGTCGAGTTCTCCGTCGGCGTCCTCGTCGGCATTGCGGGGATCCAGTCCCCGGGCGGTCTCGTCCGCGTCGCGGATGCCGTCTCCGTCGGTATCCTCGCGCGGATCGTCGCACGGACGCGCGGGGTCGATCTCCCGGCCGTAGGTCCCCGCGGCCGCTCCGGCCGCGTTGCCGGACACCACGTTGCCGCAGATTTTTCCCTGAGGCCACCGCTGCACCCGCAGGCCGCCCGCGCGGTTGTCGCGCAGGACATTGTGGTAGACGTCGTTTTCGATGCCGTCGCGCTCGCCGTCTCCTCCGAGCCGGATCCCCGCGCCGGCGTTGCCGTAGACCACGTTGAAGCGGAAGACGTTGCGGTTGCCGCGGCATCCCAGGCCGCCGGAATCGGGATCGAGCTGGCCGGTCACCTCGTTGTACTCGACCCGGTTGGCGAAGGACGCCTCCTTGATGTCGACGGCCTCGTTCCCCCGGGTGTCGAAGAAGTTGTGGTGGATCCAGTTCTCGGAGCAGGCGTCCGGATCGGCGGTGGGGTTTTTTCCGTCCTTGAGCTGTTCCGGAGCGGTGCCGATGTAGACGGCCTCCCCATTCTTGCCGCCGCCCTTGAAGCGGAAGTCGTAGACACCGCAGCGTTCGAACCGGCAGAAGGCGATCTCGTTGCGACGGGCGAAATAGCGCAACCGCACGGCTTCGCCCCCCGAGTTGCGGAAAGTCATCCGGAGCACCCGCAAGCCCGTGACCCCACGGCGCGGCTCCGAACCGTGCACGTAAAGAAGGATGTCGCGATAGCCCCGGGGATGGTCCGGGGAGCCGTGGAGGCCGTCCACCGTGAATCCGCGGAGCGTGTGATAATCGTGGCGGATCAGGATGACGCGGTCTTCGCCCCCGCCCTGAATCACGGCCTCCGGGGGGCCTTCGATCGTAATCGGCCGTCCGGGTTCACCGTGCCGGACGGAGCGCAGGTCCTGCCGGTAGATTCCGGGAGCCAGATGGATCGTGTCTCCCGGACCCGCCTCGTCGAGGATCTTCTGGATCGTACGGCGGGCGCGCTCGGGAGAACGACCGTCCCGCGCATCGTCGCCGTCCGGCCGCACGTAGAAGTCGTCCGCCCGGGCGACGCCCGCCGCCAGAAACAACGCCCCCACGACCGCCGACAGTCTCACGGCAGGATATCATCGCGCCGGAGGCTGCCGGCGTTACACCGGATCGCGCTTGGACGATCAGTATTTTTCGGTCGCGGGAGCGACCTTCAGGGTTTCCCGCCGTCCTTTCCGGATCACTTCCAGCTCGAATCCCTTTTCGAGCCGCTGCCGGACCGCCGCGCGGAAGTCCTCGGGGCTTCCCACGGGCTTGCCGTCCAGAGCGATTACCACGTCGTGTCGCCGAACGCCGGCCTTCTCGGCGGCGCTTCCGGGCTGGACGTCCAACACCACCAGCCCTTCCCCTTCCTTAAGATTCAGGTGCTCGGCGAGCGCTTCATCGACGCGCCCCACGCTCACCCCGAAGGCGCGCCCCGAGGCGGCCTCCCCGGGCTCCTTCCGGAAACCCGGCGGACCGAACCGGCGGAAGCGTTCGAAAAACTCCCTCTGCCGTTCCAGCCAGCGGTCCCATTCGTCCCGGTCCCATGACTCGTCCGGCTCGAAGGGCCAGCGCCATTCTTTCCAGGCCCAGGGCCCCTTGAATTCGCGATCCTGGCGCGGGACGAAGCGGTCGATCCGATACTCCTTGGCGATCTCGGGGTATTGACGCTTGAACTCCTCGAGCGACTCCGCCCGGTAGGTCTTGTGCACCTTGCGACCGGTTTCCTTATCCTCCTCCCGGACGGTCACCTCGACGCTGCCGTCGGGGTTGAGCTGGAAGGTCATGCCCTTGACGAGATCGCGACCCGTGACGCGCAGCTCGGAGCGGACGGACCGGTCCCCCTCGCCGGGCTTTCGGGCGCGCCGCTCGATTTCGTCGATCGCCTTCCGGGCGCGGTGGGCGCGCTCCGCGTCGGAGTCCTCGAGCGCCTTGCGGAGGGCCGGAAGGGCGGCGGACCCGATTTCGACGAGTTCCTTCTGGGCTTTCTCGCGGACCTCGTATTCCGGAGCGCCCAGATCCTGGATGAGCTTCTCGATCCGCGCGGCGTCGGCGTCCTGCAGAGCCAGGAACGCCGCCAGCAAAGCGATGAAGAGGTACATGAAGCCATCCCTCCCGGGCACGGGCCGGGCCGGCGCCCGGCCCGTGCCGCGAACCGCGTGACTGAACTAACCGGTGCGCACCTGGATCTTTCGAGGTTTCGCCTCGGCCACCTTGGGAAGCCGCAGCGTCAGCACGCCGTCGGCATACTCGGCCTGGATGCCGTTCGCATCCACGTCGTGCCCCACCGCGAACGAGCGACGATAGTCCGCCACATCGTACTCCCGAAGGATCCACGAACCCTGCCCGTTCCGGCGCGGCGCGACCGGCGCGTGAATCGAAAGCGTTCCGTTCTCGAAACGCACGTCGATCCGCTCCGGGTCGGCGCCGGGCAGGTCGCAGTGGACGAGGACTTCGTCGGCCGTCTCGGCCACGTCGACGGCCGGGACGTAATGGAACGCCGAAGCTTCGTGTTCCGCGGGCGCGGAGGCACCCGCGGCGCCTTTGCGGGCCATTTCCTTGGTCGCCATCGCTCACACCTCCTTGCGCCGAAAACCGCCTACGACGACTTCCGATTCACCGGGATCCGGCGGGGCCGAGCCGCCTCGGCCTTCGGAAGCGTGATCGTCAGAACGCCGTTCCGGAAGGCCGCCTGAACCTTGTCGGCGTCGATGGGCACCGGAAGTTCGAGCACGCGCACGAACTTGCCCCAACCCCGCTCCCGGCGATGCCAGGTCCAGTTCTCCTTCGCCTCGATCTTGCGCTCGCCGCGGAGCGTCAGCACGTTCCCTTCGACGCACACGTCCAGGTCCTCGATCCGACACCCGGGGATTTCCGCCTCCGCATAGAGGTTCTGGTCGTCCTCCCAGACGTTCAAGGCGGGATACGTCCCGAGCTCGGCCGCCCCGTCGGAGCGTTCCCCGTTGGCCGAGCCGAAGCACTCCTGGAACAGTTCGTCCATTTCGCGCCGCAGCCAGCCGATCCGATCCTCAAGCTCGCTCAACGGACCCATCATGGACGTCCCTCCTTTCGCCACAACCGACTTCTATCGGCGCCCTCGCAAAAGGTATGCCAACACCCATTGGAGCAAATACCGCATCCTACTGGACACCAATAGGTTATAGATTATCGGAGAGCTTTTCAGATCGCGCCTGCCAGAGTGACAGAAGCCCCATGGGCATGCCTTGGAGAAATTTTTAAAAGGGTATATTTTATTCGTCATCGAGAGATACGGACGGATGAAGCTCGCGGCGATCGTGCTTGTTTGCGGAGCGGCTTTGGGTCTTCTCCTGTGGCTTCAGCTCCGTTCACGCGCACGGGCGCCGGAATTGTCCCAGGACATCCTGCGACGCCGCTTGCCCCAGTGGACCGCTCCTGTCACGGCGCGCCAGGCCGCCGAGCTTGTCCTTGCCGAGGCGCGGTCCCGGGATGCCGGGGCGCGCCTCCTGGAAGTCGCCAGCGGCGAGGACATCGACGCGCAGGGACGTTCCTCCCGGTGGTGGTTTCTCTTCCATCTTCCCAACGGGCGGAAGCTGGCCTCCTACGAGCTGGCCCCGGCTCGGGACTGGAACGGAGACCTTCCGATTCCCTACGAGCTTGAAGAACGACTTCGGCCCGCCGGCGCCGGGACCCGTCCGGCGCTGCCGATTCCGTTCCGGGACTCTTCCGAAGCGGCGCGCGCCCTGGCCGCCCAGGGACTGGACTTCGCCGCCGCAAGCACGTCGATGGCCTTGTCCGCCCGCGCCACCGGAACGAGCGAACCTCAGTGGGAAATCCAGGCCGTCGGCCGGACGTATCGGACCCCCTTCGGGACCGTCTCAAACAGATGACAAAACGCGGGATTTTCCTATGCTGGAAGGCGGAGGCCCGGTCGGAACTCCGGGCCCGGAATAACCCGATTCGCGAGGGCTGGACTCATGCAGGACCTGATCAAAGCGCTCAATGACTGCTACCGCCACGAACTGACGATGGTCGTGCGCTACGCCAACTACGCGCTGCACGCCACCGGCATCGACCGCATGCACCTCAAGGAACTCTTCGAGGCCGCCTCCAAAGACTCGCTCGACCACGCCGCCAAGGTGGGCCTTAAGATTTTCTCTCTCGGCGGGACGCCCCAGGGCAAAGTGGCCGAGGATCTCGGCTCCGTGCCCGCCGGCAACGACGCCCTCCTGGAGCAGGCGCTCAAGGACGCCGAGGCGTCCGTGAACCTTTATTCCGAGACGATCCCCCTCGTCAAGAAGGACCTGGCGCTCCGCGAACTGCTCGTTCACATCCTCAAGGAGGAGCAGGAAGAGGTGGACGAGCTTCGCATGCTCCTGCGGAAGTAGGGACTACCCCCCGCGCCGGAGTCCCCGGGGCGCGGCGGCCGCCGCCGGCGCGGGCGCCGGCAGACCCCGCATCTCGAAGAGAAACCGCGAGGGAAAGCAGGCCTCCCGTCGCCCGTACCGGGCGCGCGTCTTGGCCCGCGTGATCGTCAGCTCGACCCGGGCGCGCGTGATCCCCACGTACATGAGCCGGCGCTCCTCTTCGATCCCGTCCTCCGCCGCCGAGCGGTGGTGCGGAAGCAGCCCCTCCTCCGCCCCCACGAGATAGACGCGCGGGAACTCCAGCCCCTTGGCCGCGTGGAGCGTCATGAGCGTCACCCGCTCCCGGGGCTCCTCCTCGTCCTCCTCCGGTTCCTCCGCCGCCAGCGTCAGCTCCTCGAGGAACCCCTCGACCCCGCGCCCCCCGGCGCGTCGCGCGTAGTTCTCCGCGAGATTCGCGATCTCTTCGACGGCGGCCCACCGCGCCTGCCGCGCCACGGCGTCCGGATAGCACCGCTCCAGCTCCTTCGGATAATCGAGCGCCGCCAGGAGCTTGCGGATCGCCGCCGGAAGTCCCTCCGCCTTCTCCCAGGCCGCGAATTCCGCCAGCGTCCGGCGAAACCGCCGCACCGCCTCGACCGCCGCCGCGCCCAGACCGTCCCCCGGCCGGGCCCGATCCAGAACCTGCCCCACCGAGATCCCTTCGCGCGCGGCGGCCTCGAGCGCCCGATCCACGGTGGCCTTCCCCACGCCCCGAGGCGGCACGTTGAGCACCCGAAGGAGGGACGGCTCGTCGTCGGGATTGACGGCCAACCGAAGATAGGCGAGGACGTCCCTCACTTCCTTGCGGTCAAAAAAGGACATCCCGCCCACGAGCTCGTACGGAATCCGCGCGGCCCGGAGCGCGGCTTCGAAAGGCCGCGGCTGCGTCTGCGTGCGGAAAAGGATCGCGAAGTCGCCCAGCCGCGCCTTGCCCTGCCGCACCCGGTGCGCGATCTCCTCGACCACAAACTGCGCTTCGTGCTCCTCGTCCTCCAGCTCGAAGACGCGCACGGGGTCCCCCCGCCCCGCCTGCGCGCGCAACGACTTCTCGTGGCGCGCCCGGTTGTGGCGGATCACGGACGCCGCGGCGTCCAGAATCGACTGCGTCGAACGATAGTTCGCCTCCAGCCGCACGATCTGCGCCCCGGGAAAATCGCGGGGGAAATTGAGGATCTTGCGGACGTCGGCGCCCCGGAAAGCGTAGATCGACTGGTCGTCGTCGCCGACCACGGCGATGTTCCGGTGCCGCCCCGCCAGCCGGCGCAGGATCTCGTACTGCGGGGCGTTGGTGTCCTGGTACTCGTCCACCAGAAGATGAAGGTATCGGTCCTGCGCGCGGCGCAGCACCCCTTCGTCGCGGTCCAGGAGACGGACCGTCCGAAGCAGAAGATCGTCGAAGTCCACCGCGCCGGAGCGCCGCAGGTGCTCCTCATAGGCGCGATACGCCCGGGCGGCAAGCTCCTCTCCGTCCTCGGTCGCGCAGTCGAGCGCCTCCTCGGGAGACACGAGCCGGTTCTTGTACCGGGAGACGGCGGCCAGGGCCGCGTTCGGATGCAGCGACGTCTCCGGGATGCGGACCTCGCGCAGCGCGTTCTTGATCGCCGAAAGCTGATCCGCCTCGTCGCAGATCGTGAACCCCGGGCGGAGTCCCGCGGCCGCGGCGTGCTCCCGCAGGAACCGCGCGCAGAACGAATGGAAGGTCGATACCGTCAGCTCGCGGGCCGTCGCCGCCCCCACGAGATCGGCCACCCGTTCGCGCATCTCGCGGGCGGCCTTGTTCGTGAAGGTCACCGCCAGGACGTTCCGGGCGGACACCCCCCGCGCCAGAAGACAGGCGATCCGGCGCGTCACCACGCGGGTCTTGCCCGTCCCGGCGCCGGCCAGAACGAGGAGCGGGCCCTCCCCGTGAGCGACCGCCCGCCGCTGCTCCGGGTTGAGGTCGGCGACGAGGGCGGACTCCGCGGGGAGGGCGGCTCGGTCCATGGAATCCTCTCTCTCCAGGGCCAGGAAGCGAGCGGGATTCTACCGGCCGACTCCGGACGTGTCCACCCATATCGGCGGCGCGCGCTTGAACTTCCCCGCGCCGGAGGCGAAAATGATTTTCATGAGCGTTCGACCGGACGCCCGTGGGCCGGCCCTGGCGCTTTTCGCGCTCCTGGCCGCCTGCGCGCCGGCGGACCCGCCGGGGGAAAGCGCCATGAAAGACGGCTCCGAGAAGATCCGCTGCGCCGACTGCGAAACGCCCGCCGTGCCCGAATCAGAGCTCCCGGCCACGGAAGAGGAATGGAAGAAGCGCCTCACGCCCGCCCAGTTCCACATCCTCCGCCGGCGCGGCACGGAGCCGCCCTACTCGGGCGCGTACCTCCACCACAAGGAGGACGGAATCTACGCTTGCGCCGGCTGCGGCCAGCCGCTCTACGATTCCCGCACGAAGTACGACTCCTGCGGCTGGCCTTCCTTCTGGGACGCGCTTCCGGGAGCCGTGGCCACCCGCGACGACGGAAGCGGCGCCCCCGAGGCGATCTGCTCGCGCTGCAAGGGCCACCTGGGGCACATCTTCGACGACGGCCCGCCGCCCACCGGCAAACGCCACTGAATCAATTCGCTCGCGCTCCAGTTCGTGGAGCGCCGGAAGGCCAGACGGTAGCGCCGCTTCCCCCTCAGCGCCATTCGTGCTTCGGGTAACGGCGCTGAAGTTCCTTCTTTACCTTCGGATACTGCTCGGCCCAGAAGGCCTCCAGATCCGTCGTCACCTGCACCGGCCGCCGGCTGGGGGCGAGAATCCGCACCCGCGGCGTCACCCGCCCGAGCGCGATCGCCGGAACGCGCGTGACGCCGTAGAGCTCCTGAATCGTGAGGGCGACGCTCGGCGCCTCCTCCGCGCCGTAGTCCACCCGGGGACGCCGGCCGTTGGCCAGCTCCAGGCGCTCCGGAGCGTGCCGGTCCACGAGATCCTGCTGCGCCGGACTCAGCCAGGCGCGCGCCACGGGAAGCACCGCGCGCTCCTTGAGGTCCTTGAAGGACACCGCCCCCGCGCACACCTGCTGCATCAGAAGATCCCGGGCCTCCCCGTCGATCGGCGGAATCCCGAGCTCCGGACACGCGCGGGCCAGAAGGTTCACCCGCCGGATCCACTGCTCGACCGCTTCGGTCCAGCCGGGAAGCTCCAGCCGCCCCGCGCGCACCTCCGCCGCCAGAAGCCGCGCCGCCTCCTCCGCCGGCGGCGGTTCCACCCGCCGGCGTTCCAGGACCAGATCGCGGAACCGCGTCTGATCCTCCGCCACCACCCGCCGCGCCGCGGAGTCGTAAAACACGTGCCGCCGGACCTCCAGATCCCCGGGAAAGGCCTCCCGGAGCCAGGCGGGCTCGATCGGGGCGGCCAGCGAAAGCAGCGTCTGCGCCTCTCCGCCGCGCCCCTCGATCTCGCGGATCTCCGCCGCCACGAAAAACTCGGCCGAGCGCACGGCGCTTTCGCGCGCCAGAAGCCCCCGCCGGCCGTGAACCCGCTCGCACCGAAGCGTCCCGGGCTCCGCCCGCCGCGCCACCCGGTCGGGGAAGCCCGCCAGAAGACAGCGGGCCAGCGCCTCCCCGGACGCCCCCCGCGGGCGCGTGTCCAGACCCTCGCGTTCGGCGATCCGCAGGAGCTGGTCCCGGAGGGGCCCCACGCGCCGCGCCGCCCCGGCGTGAAGGCCCGCGCGGCGGCAGGCCTCGGGATGGAAGTCGTGCCGCGCGGCGTATTCCCAGGCCCGCCGGAGAAGCTCGAAGTCGGACTCCGCGCGGCCGCCGAGGATCTTTTCCCGGAACGCCGCCGTCTCGTCGTCCACGTTCCGCAGAAGAAGCTCCCGTCCCTCCGACAGCGCCGCCGCCAGCGCCGCCTCCGGAACCGCGCCCCAGGCTTCGGCCGCCAGGAGCATCCGCGCCGTGCGCGGGTGCAGCGGAAAGGCCGCCATCCGCCGGCCCATCTCCGTCAGCCGCCCCTCCCGTAGCGCCCCGAGATCGCCCAGCAGTTCCTCCGCGGCCGCCCAGGCGCGCTCTTCCGGCGGATCCAGCCACCGCAGCGCCCGGGGATCCTCCACCCCCGCGGCCTGGAGCAGCAGAAGGGCTTCCGAAAGATCCAGGCGGCGGATTTCGGGAACCTCCCGGGCGGGCCGCGCGGCGTGCTCGCGCTCCCCCCACAGGCGCACGCAGGTTCCGGGAGCGGTCCGTCCCGCCCGGCCGGCGCGCTGGTCGGCGGACGCGCGGCTGATCTTTTCGACGAACAGCGTGTTGAGGCCGCGCGCCGGATCGTGGCGCGGCACGCGGGCCAGGCCGCTGTCCACGACGAGCCGGACGCCCTCGAGGGTGATCGACGTCTCCGCGACGTTCGTGGCCGCCACGATCTTGGGCCGGTCGTAGCACGCCACGGCGGCGTCCTGCTCGGCCGGCGGAAGTTCTCCGTGCAGGGGAAAAAGCAGGTAGCCCCCCGATTCGGGCCGCTCCCCGAGCGCCTCGAGCGTCCGGCCGATCTCGTAGGCTCCCGGCATGAAGATGAGGACGTCGCCCCGGCCGCCCCGCTGCGCCCAGCGGGCGAACGCTTCGGCCGCGCGGTCCCACACGGGACCTTCCCCGGGCGCGTACTCGACCGAAACCGGGTAAAGGCGCCCTTCGGTCGCCAGAACCTCGCAGGGTTCGAGATACCTCGAGACGCGCTCGACGTCGAGCGTCGCGGAAAGAACCAGGATCGCCAGATCCGGGCGTTCCCGCTCCTGAAGCTCCAGGGCCCGCGCCAGGGTCAGGTCCCCGTACAGGTGGCGCTCGTGGAACTCGTCGAAGACGAGCGCGGCCACGCCCTCCAGCCGCGGCGAACGGATCATCTCGCGAAGGAGGATCCCCTCCGTCACGAACCGGATCCGGGTCCGGGGCCCCGTGACGTTCTCGAAACGCACCTGATAGCCCACGAGGTCTCCGAGAGGAGCGTCGAGTTCCCGGGCGACGCGGGCCGCCAGCATCCGCGCCGCCAGCCGGCGCGGCTGGAGGAGGACGGCCTGGCCCCGGTCGAGGAACCCTCCGCGAAGGAGCATCCGGGGGACCTGCGTCGATTTGCCCGACCCCGTGGGCGCGGAAAGGACGAGCCGGCGCGACCGCCGCAGGCGGGCCGTCAGCTCCGGTTCGAGATCCAGGACGGGAAGACGCGGTTCCATCGGAGGAGGGGCGATTATAGCACGCCTTCCTCTTGCACGCGGCGGGCCGGAAACGTACCTTTCGGGATCTCCCGATGCACGCGACCCTTCTTCAGGATCTCGGGCTCTGCGTCCTTTCGGCCACGGCGCTGGCGTTCGTGGCGCGGTGGCTCCGCCAGCCGCTCCTTCTGGCCTACATCGGCGCGGGGCTTCTCATCGGGCCGCCGGGCCTGAAGTGGATCCACGACGACCGGACGATCGCGCAGATCTCGGAGCTCGGCCTGGCCTTTCTTCTCTTCATCGTGGGGCTCGAGATCGACCTCAAGCAGCTCGTGCGGTCCGGCCGCGTGGCGGCGCTCCTGGGGACGGTCCAGGTGGTCGCCTGCGCCCTCCTCGGGTGGGGCGTGGCCCGGGCGCTCGGATACCGGGGCCTGCCGGCCGTCTATCTGGGAGTCGCCAGCGCGTTCAGCTCGACGATGATCGTGGTCAAGCTTCTGTCCGACAAGGCGGAACTCGACACGGTGGCCGGCCGGATCACGCTGGCGGTGCTTCTCATGCAGGACGTCCTGGCCATCGTGGTCCTGGCGGTCCAGCCGAACGTCTCGAATCCGGCGCTCGCGCCGCTGGGACTTTCGGTCCTCAAGGGGCTGGGGCTGGCGGCGGGGGCGATCCTCGCCAGCCGCTACGTGCTTCCGGTGCTCTTCCGGAGCGTCGCCAAGAGTCCCGAGATCCTCCTCATCGCGGCCATCTCGTGGTGTTTCCTTGTCTCGTACGCGGCGATGCGCGCGGATTTCTCGATCGCCATGGGGGCGCTCATCGCCGGGGTGTCGATCTCCACCTTCCCCTACTCCCTGGACGTCGTCGCCCGGATCCGTTCGCTGCGGGACTTCTTCGTGACGCTCTTTTTCGTCTCCCTGGGGATGCAGATCTCGGTGGGATCGGCCCGCACGCTCGGGGTAGCGGCGGCCCTCTCGGCGGCGGTGCTCCTGGGACGGTTCGTGCCGGTCGTGCCCACGCTTCGGGCGCTTCGGTACGGAAACCGCGTCGCTCTGCTGACGTCGCTCGCCCTGGCGCAGGTGAGCGAGTTTTCGCTCGTGATCGTCTCGCTGGGGCTGGGGCTCGGGCACGTGGACCGGGAGATCGTGTCCATCGTGGCGCTCGCGCTCGTGGCCACCTCCACGATTTCCACCTATCTCATCCAGTGGAACCACGCGATCGTCGGCGCGACGGTGCGGTTCCTGGCGCGCCGGGGCCAGATCGACCCGCAGGAACGCGAGACCCGCGCGGCCGGGCGCCGGCATCATCCGATCGTCATCGTGGGATGCCACCGCGCCGCGAGTTCCCTCGTTCCGCTCCTGGCCGAGGACGGCAAGAACTTCACGGTGATCGACTTCAACCCGGAGGTCCACCGGCGCCTGACCGAGATGGGGATCCCCTGCGTTTATGGGGACATCAGCCATCGGGACACGCTCGAACACGCGGGGGTCGAGGAGGCGAAGGTTCTGATCTCCAGCATTTCCGACGACTTCCTGCGCGGCACAAGCAACCTGACGCTGCTCAAGCAGCTCCGGGGGATGAACCCCCACGCCGCGATCATCGTGCGCGCGGAGAAGGTCGCCGACGCCCGGGCGATGTACGACGCGGGGGCGGATTACGTGCTTCTCCCGCGGCATCTCCTGGCCGAGCACATCCGGGAGATTCTGCGGCGGATCGACGAGGGGACGCTCTCGGAGGCGCGCGCGGCGGAACGGGCGGCCCTGGACCGGCGGGAGGAAGTGGTCCCCTGAATCAGAGCGGGCCGTCGTCGTACCACCCGTCGCTCAGGAGGGGCCCCGGTGAAACCTTGTGGGCGATCGGCGCGCCGCAGTGGCGCGCATACGCCTCGATGAAATCCTCGAACATTCCGTCGAGCGACAATCCGTTCCGGTTGGCGTACGTCCGGTAGGAAACCACGCCTTGGGGCGTAAGCGCGATGAGCCGCCGGCCCACGACGTTGCCCGCCGCCTCCTTCGCCCAGACGACCGCCTTGTCCACGTCGATGGCGTTCGACACCGCGCTCCAGACCTGGGATCCGCGAAGCGACAGGCACGAAGCGAACCCGTATTCGCCCATGAAAAGCACATGAAAGGGATCGGTCTCCACCTCGAGCGCAATCCGTCCCTGGTAATCGCTTTCGGGCGTCTCCGAAACCAGACGGACGCGCTCCAGATTCATGGCCGCTTCCTCCAGAAGCCCCGGGTCCGGCACCGGCTCTCCCTCCTCCCGGGGCGCCCGGGCGGCCGCCAGCGCCCGGGAGAGCTCGCCGTACGAGGAATCCTTAAGCCCCTGGACCCCCGCGCGCTCGAGAAGCGCGCGCGTCTGCGCGAGATCCGCCTGGATCCGGCGGCGCCGTTCCGCCGCCGCGTCCGCCGGTCGATACGCGTACTCGCGCCGGAAGGGCGCCCGCCAGCGCTCGAAGCGGATTCCCGGAAGGCGCTCGGCCACCCTTTTTTTCCACGCCTGCGCTTCCGGCTCAGTCCACATCCAGTCGTGCGGCCGCCCCTCGATCCGATCCTCGATCAGCCGGGCCAGCCACTTTCGGTTCTTCGGAAAACCGGAAAGCGCGCCGAAAAAGAGAAACGCCGGCAGGATCGAAGGCTCCACGTCCGCAACGCTCACCCTCCGTCCGAGAATCCACTCGAGCTTGTCCTCGTAGAGGCCCAGCCGCGCCCGTTCCACGGCCTCGACCGCCATCCGCGCGAGCTCCGCGCGCAGAGCGTCCGCCGCGCGCTTCTCCGCGTCGCGCCGCTCGCGCGCCGCGAGC
>DATLZA010000097.1 GCA_035574235.1 Planctomycetota bacterium
CCCCTCTGGGAAAAATCCCGCCGCGCGGCGCGCGGGATCCTGGAGCGGCTGCCTCCCGAGGCCCGCGCGCTCTACGGGGAGGCCCTGGCGCGCGTCGAGGAGGCCAGCCGCCGGGTCGAGGCGCGCGGCGTGCCGCCCGACGCGGTGGCGCGGGCGGTCCTTCACGCCCTCACCGCCCGGCGGCCCCGCGCGCGCTACCGCGTGGGGGCCGATACGCGCCTGCAGGCGGCGCTTGTGCGCGCGCTCCCCGACCGCTGGCGCGACCGCCTCATCCTCCGCGAGCTCCGGCGCGAGCCGTGAAACGCGCGGCGCTCCGAGTGTTATTCATCGTTCGGACGACGATTCCTTCCAAGGAGGTGACCCCATGGGCGACGCCCTCGCCGCCGATTCCGACGTCGAACGGGTCGAAAAGCTCCGCGACGCGCACCGCCGGCTCCGGGAAGAGATGGGCAAAGTCATCGTGGGCCAGACCGAGGTGCTCGATCAGCTTCTCACCGCCATCTTCTGCCGCAGCCACGCGCTCCTGGTGGGCGTCCCGGGCCTGGCCAAGACGCTCATGGTCAGCACCCTGGCCCAGGCCCTCGAGCTCTCCTTCAAGCGCATCCAGTTCACGCCCGACCTCATGCCCAGCGACATCACCGGCACCGAGGTCATCCAGGAGGATCCCGTCACCCGCCAGCGCGCCTTCCGCTTCATGCCGGGACCCCTCTTCGCCCACGTCGTCCTGGCCGACGAGATCAACCGCACCCCGCCCAAGACCCAGGCGGCCCTCCTCGAGGCCATGCAGGAGCGCAAGGTCTCCGTCGGCGGCGTCGATCACCCCATGAAGGATCCGTTCTTCGTCCTGGCCACCCAGAACCCGATCGAACAGGAAGGCACCTACCCGCTCCCCGAGGCCCAGCTCGACCGCTTCCTCTTCCTCATCAAGGTGGACTATCCCAGCGACGAGGAGGAAGAGCGGATCATGCGGCTGGGCACCTCGGACGCCCCCGCCGCGGTCGGAAAGGTCCTCGGAGCGGAAGACATTCTCGCCCTCCAGAAAATCGTCCGCCGCGTCCCCGTGAGCGATCACGTGCTCGCGTACGCCAAGCGGCTCTCGCGGATGAGCCGCCCCGGCCGGCCCGAGGCCGCCGACTTCGTCAACAAGTGGCTCACGTGGGGCGCCGGCCCCCGGGCCAGCATGAACCTCGTCCTGGCCGCCAAGGCGCACGCCGTCCTCCACGGGCGCTTCCACGCCTCCGTCGAGGACGTGGCCGCCGTGGCCGCCCCCGTCCTGCGCCATCGGCTCATCCCCAACTTCGCCGCCCAGAGCGAAGGCGTCAGCCCGGACGATGTCGTCCGGCGCCTCCTCGAGGCCGCGCCCCGCCACGAAGCCGCGTAACGAACGATGCCGAGCGCGTACCTCCGCCCTGACGTCGTCGGCCGCGCCGAGGCCCTGGGCCTCCGCGCCCGGACCCTCGTCGAAGGTCTCCGCGTCGGGGACCATAAGAGCCCCTACCACGGATTCTCCGTGGAGTTCGCCCAGCACCGAGAATACGTTCCGGGGGACGACGTCCGCTACGTGGACTGGCGGGTTTGGGGCCGCTCGGAGCGCTACGTCATCAAACAGTTCGAGCAGGAGACCAACTTCTACGCCCATCTCCTTCTCGACGCCAGCCGTTCCATGCTTTACGGGGAAGGGGAGCAGAACAAGCTCGAATACGCCAAGACCCTCGTGGCGTCCCTCGCCTATCTCATCGTGGCCCAGCGGGACGGAGCGGGACTCTACGTCTTCGACGCCGCCTGGCGCGCCCAGCTTCCCCCCGCTGGCCAGCCGGGACACGTCCAGGAGATCCTGCGCACCCTGGAGTCCGTCGAACCGCGCGAGAAGACCGCGATCGGCCCTCTCCTCCACGAACTCGCCGACCGCCTCCGCCGCCGCGGACTCGTCTTCCTGATCACCGACGCCTTCGACGAGGTGCCGCCCCTCCTCGACGGCCTGCGCCACCTGCGCTTCCAGGGCCACGAGGTCATCCTCTTCCACGTGCTCCACCCCGACGAGATCGCCTTCCCCTTCGACGGGATGGTGAAGTTCGACGGCATGGAGGAGCCCGTCCATCTCCTGACCCGCCCGCGCCTCGTGCGGCCCACCTACCTGCGGGCCCTCGAGGAATGGCTGCACGAGCTGCGCCAGGGCTGCGAGGCGCACCGCGTGGACTACGTTTTGGTCGACACCTCCCGGCCCGTGGCGGAGACGCTCACGGGATACCTGGCGCGGCGGCTCCGCGTGAGGAGGATCTAGACGTGTCGCTCCTGGCGCCGTGGATGCTCTGGGGCCTGGCCGCCGCGAGCCTGCCCGTGATCCTCCACCTTCTCTACCGCTCGCGCTACCGCACCGTCCCCTGGGCGGCCATGAAGTTTCTCCTCCGGAGCGTCCAGGAGACCCGCCGCCGCATCCGCTTCCAGGAGCTTCTCCTGCTCCTCGTGCGCACGGCGATCCTGCTGCTTCTGGCCCTGGCCCTGGCGCGGCCCACGACCGCCGCGGGCGCGGGCGGGGGCGACGCCGTGGACGCGGTGCTCCTCCTGGATACGTCGCTCAGCATGGGCGCGCGCGAGGGCGCCGCCACGCGCTTCGAGCGCGCCCGCCGCGCGGCGCTCGCCGTCCTCGACCACCTGCCCCCCGGCTCCACCGCCCAGATCGTCGCCTGCTCCAACCGCGCGGCGCTCCTCGGTCCCGCCGCGGCCTCCAACCTAGAGCTGGCCCGCGAGCGCCTCCGCGCCCTCGAGCTTTCCCACGAGGCGTCCGACCTCTACCCGGGCGCGGCCCTGGCGGCGGAAGTCCTCGCCCGCGGCCCTTCCCCCAACAAGGAGCTCTGGATCTTCAGCGACTTCCAGAAATCCGCCTGGGAAACCCAGGGGGCCGCGCTCGTCTCCCGGCTGCGGGAGCTCGCCGGCCGCGCCTCCGTCACCCTCGTCCGCTGCGGAACCCGCCCGCCCCGGAACGTGACCCTGGCGGGAATCTCGCTCCAGTCGGGAATCCCCCACACGGGGGAACGCCTGGCCTTCGCCGTCCTGGTGCGCAATACGGGCCGCGAGACGGTGCGCGATCTTACCGTCCGCCTGGAGGTCGAAGGCCGGCCGGGAGAGCGGGAAACCCAGGCCGTCCCGGAGCTCGGTCCCGGAGAAACCCGCGCCGTCACCCTCACGGGCCGGTTCGAGAAAGCGGGCCTGCGGCCCGTTTCGGCCTCCGTGTGGCCCGACGAGCTCGAGGAGGATAACCATTTCTTCCAGGTCGTGCCCGTCCGCGATCAGGCGCGCGTCCTCGTCGTGGACGGCGCGCCGAGCGATCTGCGCCCGGAGGCCGCCTCCGCGTTCTACCTTCTGCACAGCCTCCGGCCGGTGCCGGAAAGCGCCTGGGCCGCGTACCCCGTCCAGCCGCGCGCCGTGGGGCCGCTCGAGGCGTCTCCGGGACTGCTGGCCGAGGCGGACCTTTGCGTTCTCGTGAACGCTCCGGTCGCCGCCCCCGGGGAGCGCGATCCGGGCGCGCTCGGCGAGGAATTCCTCGACCGGCTGGGCGATTTCGTCCGCGAAGGGCGCGGCCTCGTCGTCTTCGCCGGCCCGCGGGTTTCCCCGGAGGCCTACACGCGCGCCCTCTTCGAGACGCGCGGGCTTCTTCCGTACCCCGTGACCGCGCGGCGCGACGCGCCGGCCGCGGGACCGATGCGCTTCGATCCCCGCTCCGTCGATCCCGTCTCGTTCCTGGCGCCCTTCCGGGAGGAGCCGCTGTCCCGCCTGGATCAGACGGCGGTGCTCCACGCCCTGGGGCTCGAGGAGCGGCCCTCCGACGACGCGCGCGTGCTTCTTCGCTTCGCCGACGGCGCGCCGGCCGTCGCGGCGCGGCGTCTGGGGAGCGGCGAGGTCGTCTTCGTGGCGACCTCGGCGGATCTGCGCTGGTCGGACTGGCCGCTGCGTCCGGCGTTCCTGCCCTTCGTCCACGCGGTCCTCGGGAGGCTCCTCGGGACGCGCGGAGAGGCGCATAACGTCGTGGCCGGCCGGACGGCCCGCTGGACCGCGCCGGGCGGCGAGGCCTCGCGCATCTTCGCCCTGGAGGATCCCGTGGGACGCCGCACGCGGCTCGGGGCGCCGGTTCTCGTCGACGGCCGGCCGGTCGTGACCTCTCCGCCGCTTTCCCGCGCGGGCTTCTACCGGATCGTCCCGGCGCGGGCGGCGGAGGGGACGGCCGAGGGGCCGATCTTCGCCGCGGCGCCCGATCCCCGGGAAAGCGAGGATCTCGAGAGCCTTTCGGAAACGCAGATCGATGAGCGCCTCGGAGTGCGCGTGACCCACACGGTGGCCGGGGACGATCTTTCGATCTTCGCCGGCGCCGAGCGGCTCCGGCGGGAGTGGACGCTGTGGCTTCTTCTGGCCGTCCTGGCGCTGGTCGGCGTGGAGACGGTGCTGGCCTGGTGGGCGAGTCGGGGGCGGTAGGGACATGTCGCTCCAGTTCAACGGTCTGATGTCCCCGGTCGTCGCGGCGGCGGCGGCGGTCGCGGCGGCAGCGGTCGTTTTCCTGCTGTACGCCCGCGAGGAAGGCCGGCTGGGGCCGGTCCGCCGCGCGGTGCTGGCGCTTCTGCGCACGGCGGTCGTGGCGGCGGCGCTTTTCCTCCTCCTGCGTCCGGTCCTTCTGGCCGAGGAGCGCCGCGAGCGGCCGCGGCCGGTGGCGCTTCTCCTGGACGATTCCCAGAGCATGACCCAGCGGGATCAGCGCCTTTCGGCGGCCGACCGGCGGCGGGTCGCCGTCGCCGAGGGCCGCGTCCCGCCCGACGCCCCCTTCTCCCCGGACGCCGAACCTCCCGAGGGAACGTCGGAGAATCCGTCGCGCGCGGAGCTCGTGCGGGCGGTGCTGGGACATCCGAAGCTGGCGCTTCTGGACGGATTGCGGCGGGCGGGGCCGCTCCAGGTCTATCTTTTCGGCCAGCGGGTCCGGCGGCTCGAGGATCCCGCCCGCTGGGCGGAGGAGCTGAGGTTCGCCGACGCGCGCACGGCCCTCGCGGAGGCGGTCCGCGAGGTTCTCTCCGGCGCGGGAGATCCCCCCGCGGCGATCGTGATCGCGACCGACGGCCGGGACAACGCGAGCGCGCTGGGCCTGGACGAAGTGGCGCTGGAGTGCGTCCGTTCGGGAGTGCCCCTTCACATCTGGGGAGTGGGCTCCTCGGAGGTGGGGAACCTGGCGGTCCGCGACTTCGCCTGTCCGGAGACGGTGTTCTACGACGACGAGGTCGCGGTGCCGGTGCGCTGGCGGTGCCGCGGATTCCGGCAGGGGACGGCGGAGATCGAGCTCCGGCTCGGGGACCGGGTGCTGGCCCGCCGGGAAGTGCCGCTCCGGGAGGGCGAGGAGTTCCGCGAGGTGGTCCCCTTCACGCCGCGCAAGGACGCGGGGCTGCCGGAGAAGGGGGATCTCGTCGTGACGGTGCGGGCGCGCGGCGTTTCGGAGACGTTCACGGCGGACAACGAGCTTCGCCGGCCGCTGTCCATCGTGGACCGGAAGGTGCGGATCCTCTACGTGGAGGAGGCTCCGCGCTGGGAATACAAGTTCCTGCAGACGGCGCTCCTGCGGGACCGGCGCGCGGAGGCGCGGTTCGTGGTGGCGCAGGGCGACCGGAGGGCGCTCGAGAGCGGTCCGCCGTATCTGCCCGGGTTTCCCTCGACGCGGGCGGAGCTTTTCGCGTTCGACGTGCTCATTCTCGGGGACGTTCCGGCGTCCTTCCTGGGCAACGAGCGGCCGGCCTGGATCCGGGACTTCGTGCGCGAGGGAGGAAGCCTCATCGTCATCGCCGGGCGGCGGAACGCGCCCTGGGGCTGGGCGAAGACGGAGCTGGCGGAAGTCCTTCCGGTCGAGTTCCCCGGCGCGCGGCCGCCGTTCAACCCGGCGGAGCGCCCGACGGCGTACGTTCCCGTGCTCACCCGGCAGGGTCAGCGCGCGGAGATGCTCGCCTTGGCGGACGATCCGGACGAGAGCGCGCGGCTGTGGCGGGAGCTTCCGGGCTTCTACGGATTCGCCCCCGGCGTGCGGCTGCGGCCGGGGGCGGCGGCGCTTCTGGTTCATCCGCGCGCCAAGGTGGGCGACGCGCCGGTTCCCGTTCTGGCCGTGCATCATTACGGCAAGGGACAGGCGCTTTTCCTCGGGACGGACGAGACCTGGCGCTGGCGGGCGCGCGACGAAGGGCGGTTGTTCGCCCGCTTCTGGGGCCAGACGATTTATCAGATGGGGTTGCCGCACCTCCTGGGGGCGCCCAAGCGCGTGCAGCTGGCGCTGGAGCGGCCGGAGAACGTGCTGGGGCGGCCCGCGTACGTGTATGCCCGGGCGTTCGATCCGGAGTTCCGGCCCTATTCGGGCGAGCGGATCCGCGCGCGCCTGGAGTTTCTGGACGCGCCGGCCGGGCCGGACCGGGAGCGGACGCTCTCGCTGGAGGCGGTGCCCGGGCAGCCGGGAGACTACCGGGCGCTGCTGCCGAACGACGCGGTCGGGCGCTGGGCGCTCCGGGTGGACGAGCCCGCTCCGGCGGCCCTGGAGTTCCGGGTGAACCTGCCGCCGCAGCACGAGCTCGAGGTGGCCGGCATGGAGGAGGAGACGCTGCGCGCGGCGGCGGAGGCGTCCGGCGGGGCGTTCTACCGCGAGGAGGATCTTCACCGTCTGGCGGCCTCCCTGCGGCCGAAGTCGTCCCCCGTCGTGGAGCGCCGCGAGACGCTTCTCTGGAACGCGCCGATGCTCGTTCTTTTCGTGGCGCTGATCGGAGCGGAATGGATTCTGCGGAAGTTTTCGAACCTGAGCTGAGCGGGCGATGATTCCCGAGACGATCCGGAAGCGGCTGAGGGAGCTGGACCGGCGCCGGCGCGTTCATGAAGCGGCGGCGGGGGCGGGCCGCTGGACGGCGCTCGCGGTGGGCACGCTCGCGGCGGCGGCCCTGGCGGACTGGTTGATCGATCTCTGGATGGACACGCCGTGGGGGCTGCGGGTCGGGGGGCTGGCGGCGCAGGGGCTCGTGTGGGTGGGGGCGTGGGCGGCGTGGGTGGGGCGGCCGCTTCTGGCGCGCCGCTCGTGGCGGGACCTGGCGCTCTGGGCGGAAGATCGTTTTCCGGAGTTCGGGGACCGCCTCATTACGGCGGTGGAGCTCAACGCCCCGGGGGCGCGGACGGAGGGGATGTCGGCGGAGCTGCTGGCGGCGGTGACGCGGCAGGCGGAGGATCTGGCGGCGCGGACGGATTTGCGGGCGCGGCTGGATCGGCGTCCGTTGCGCCGGGGGGGCGTGTCGGCCGCGGCGGCGGCGGCGTTCGCGGCGGGGGCGTTCCTGGCGGCGCCGGAGACGTCGCGGGCGCTTCTCGTGCGGCAGTTCCTGGGGGACCGGGCGATTCCGCGGTCGGTGGCGCTGGAGCCCGTGGCGGACCGGATCGTCCGGCCGGCGGGGGAGGAAGTCGTGTTGCAGTTCCGCGCGCGGGGCCGCCTGTCGTGGGAGGGTTTACGCGGCTGGGTGCGCCTGGAATCCGAGGGGCGGCCTTCGGAGACGTATGCGATGTCGTTCGAGTCGGCGGATCCGGAGGGGGCGGTCTTTTCGGCGCGGATTCCGCCGCAGACGGGGCGGTTCGTCTGCCGGGCGCGGTTGCGGGACGGCCGGACGCGGCGGCCCGCGGAGCTCCTGTACGAGCCGCGGCCGGTGGTGACGCGGCTGGAGGCGGCGCTCGTCCTGCCGGAGTATTGCGGGCGGCGGCCGGACGGTTCGCGGTACGAGCAGGCGCGGCCGCGGGGGGACGTGGCGGGGCCGG
>DATLZA010000098.1 GCA_035574235.1 Planctomycetota bacterium
CCCGCTCACGGTCGAGATCCTCCCGGAGCGAGGCGACCTCTTGAAGCGCCTGATCCCGCTCCTCGGACGCGCGCGCGAGCTCGTCGCGAAGGCGCCCCGCTTCCTCCGCCCGCGCGGCGTTCTTCGAGGCCTCGTCCCGGAGCCGCGCGACCTCTTCCGAAAGCGAGGCGGCCTCGGCGCGGACGGACTCGAGCGCTTCCTGGAGCGCGGAAACTTCCGATCCCGCGGCGCTCCGTTCCTCGAGTTCCCGGGTCAGGCGTTTGATCTCCGTCTGCGCGCGGTCCAGCTCCTCGACGAGCCGATCGTGCTCCTCGCGCAGCCAGGCGTTCTCCTCGCGCAGCTGCGCGAGCTCTTCCTGCTGACCCTTGTGCCGTTCGACGATGTCCTTGAGCTGGGTCTGGAAGGAAGCTTCGCTCTGTTCCTCGAGCTGCCGGCGCAGCCGGAGCTCCTCCTGAAGTTTTTCGACCTGCTGCATGAGCTCGTTCTTGCCCGCCTCGAGCATATTGGCGCGGGTCATGAATTCGTTGCGCTCGGCCATGAGGCGGTCGAGCTGTTTGCGGGATTCGGCGACGAGCTGGGCGCGCTCCTCCTCGGTCTGAAGCGCCACCGCCTGGTCCACGGCGTTGCGGATGAGCTCCAGGATCGTGCGCTCGTCGAGCACCCGGACGTTGCGGATGCCCATATTGGCGAGGTTCGAGATCGTGGTGTGCTGGGAGCCCTGCTCGATGACCCGGCGGATGTCCAGTTTCGACTCGTCGACCATCGACCGCTCCTTCCCCGAGGGGCGAGAAGTTCATTGTACGACGCTCCCCCGGCGGGCGCAACGAACTTGCGGCGTCGGACCTTGGGCCGGAGAAACCTTCGCGCCGGGATGTCTTAGATAAGAGCGGAGGCGAAGGCTTGAAAGAAATCAAGTCAAACCTATAATACGCCTCCCGATGGGCCCGCGTCTCTCCGTGGTGGAGAGCGGCCGGCGTCCGGGGGGCCCTTCACCGGACGGCGGTTTCTGGCGAGGGGCCCGGTGTGGAGAAGGGCTTCAGGGGAGGGTTTTTATGGTGGATCGCAGACACGTTCTGGCGAGCCTCGGCGTGCTCGTGGCGGTGGCGCTCGTGGCCGGCCCGGCCTTCGCGCTGGCGGCCGAAGAGAAAGTGACGGGCAAAGTGACCGCCTACGAGGCCGGCAAGTCCGTGACGGTGGAATCCGGCGGGGCCCAGAAGGCGTTCTCGATCACCGAGGAGACCAAGATCGAGGGCGACCTCGCCGTCGGCAAGACCGTCGAGGTGACGGCCAAGGACGGCGTGGCCACCAAGATCGTGGTGAAGAAGTAACCTAGCCACGCGTTTTTGCGCGGCGGCCGGTCGGACGCCCCGACCGGCCGCTGTTTTTTTTCCGCAGGGGCGTTATGCTGGGACCCATGCCCTTCCCCGTGACCGCCGGGATCCTCGCGGGAGGCGCCGGGTCGCGCCTGGGTCGCAACAAGGCGCTTTACCCCTACCGCGGCCGCCCGCTGCTGGCCCGCCAGATCGAGATCCTGAAACCCCTCTTCGAACGCGTCCTCGTGGCGGCCCGGGATCCCTCCCCCTACGCCCCGTTCGGGGTCGAAACGACGGCGGACGTCCTGCCCGTGCGCTCGGCCCTTTCCGGAATTCACGCCGTCCTTTCCGCGGCGCGAACGGACTACGTTTTCGTCGCGGCCTGCGACCTTCCCTTTCTCAACCCCCGGCTCATCGAGGAGATCGTCTCCGCGCGGGAAGGCTGGGACGCGGTCGTTCCGGAATCGGATGCGGGGCTGGAGCCGCTGCACGCGGTGTACGGTCGGGCGTGCCTGCGGGCGATCGAGGCCGCCGTCGCGCGCGGCGAGTGGAAGGCCACGGCTTTTCTCGCGGGGGTTCGCGCGCGGATCCGCCGCGTGCGCGACGCCGAATGGGCCGTTGACGGACGCTCGCCCTTTTTCAACCTCAACACGCCCGCCGACGCCGCCGCGATCGAGGAGCGGTCCCGAGAATTTTGATTGCGCGACCCGTGGGAGCGTGCTAGACTTCCCCGCCGACGCGAGACGGCAGGAGGGTATTCTTGGGTCAGTCGGCGACCGCGCTCAAGGGCATTTACGGACCCATCCAGGCGGAAATCGAGCGCGTAGAGGAAGTCCTCCGGCGGGAACTCGCCCACGAAAACCCCTTCGTCGCCCGCCTTCTGGAGCACGCCACGCGGTTCCACGGGAAGCGCGTCCGCCCCGCGGTGCTTCTTCATTCCGCCCACATTCTGGGCCACGTGACCGATCTCCACATCGCCCTCGGGGCCGTTGTGGAGCTCCTGCACAACGCCACGCTCGTGCACGACGACGTCCTGGACGAAGCGCTGCTCCGGCGCCAGGTGCGCACGCTCAACAGCGTCTGGGGCAACGAGGCCTCGATCCTCTTCGGAGACTACCTCTTCGCCAAGGCCTACACGCTCTGCGCCAAGCTCCATAACCGCGAGGCGAATCTCATTCTGGCCCGGACGGTCGAGGAAATGTGCGTGGGGGAGCTGTCCCAGATCGGCACGAAGTTCAACTTCGATCTTTCGGAGGAGCAGTACGTCCAGGTCATCTACTACAAGACCGGATCGCTCTTCGCCACGGCCTGCCGTCTGGGCGGCGTGGGCAGCGGCGCCGATCCCGCGGCCGTGGAAGCCCTCGCGCGGTACGGAAAGGCCTTCGGCATCGCCTTCCAGATCGTGGACGACTGCCTGGATCTGACCGGCGACGAAGCGGAGATGGGCAAGTCCCTCGGGACCGACCTCGAAAAGGGCAAGCTCACGCTGCCGGTGATCAAGCTCCTGAGCGAGCTTCCGCCGCCGGAGCGCCGCGAGCTTCAGAACCTCCTGGCCTCTCCGAACGGGGTCGCGGAGAAGAAGTCGGTGGTCCTGGGCATGATCCGGGAGCGGGACATCCTGAGCTATTCGCTGCGGCGCGCCGCCGAGTTCGTGGAGGAGGCCAAGGCCAGCCTCCGCGCGGTGCGCGACTCGGTCTACGCGGAGAGTCTCCACAGTCTGGCGGACTTCGTTCTCGAGCGCCGCTCGTAACCCGCCTCCCCCACCGGGCCCGATCCTGTGCTATCATCCCCCGGGGACGTTCCATGAAACTCGTCAGGACGGAAGAAGCGCGTCCCGGCCAGCGGGCGGCGCGCGACGTCGTGGACCTGCGCGGCAACGTGCTGTTCCCCGCCGGCACGGTTCTAACCCCCGAGATCCTGGTCCAGTGCCGCGACCGTCACGTGGCCCACCTCTTCGTCGACGAAGACGGCGCCGGAGCGCCGACGCGGGCCGCCGACCTCGAGGCCCGCCGGGAGGCCCTCTCCCGGGAGATCGACGCGACCTTCGCCGGAACAGAGTCGGACCCCGTCATGGCGGCGTTGCGGGAGGCGGCCCGCCGGTACCTCCTGGCGAGGATCCGGTAGCACAGCCCATGGAACCCTCTTCTTCCCTCCAGGTGCAGGAGCGGGTCCGCAAGCTCGTGGACCGGATCCAGGGACTGCCGACCTTGCCGTCCATGCTTCACAACATCAACCAGATGATCCTGAACCCGCGCACCTCGGCCAAGGAGGTCGCTCAGGTGATCTCGAGCGATCCCTCCCTGACCTCCAAGGTCCTGCGGGTCGTCAATTCCTCGTTCTACGGTTTCCCCAACCGCATCACCACGATCACCCACGCGATCGTGATCCTGGGGTTCAACACGATCAAGTCGATCGTCCTGTCTTCCACGATCTTCGACGTCTTCCGGCGCGCGGCCCGGCCGGGGGACGCCTTCGACCGCGCGGAGTTCTGGAAGCACTCGATCGGGTGCGGGGCCGCCGCCAAGGTTCTCGGCCGCCGGCTTCAGTATCCCATGCTGGAGGAGCTCTTCATCGCGGGACTCCTTCATGACGTGGGCAAGATCGTCCTCGATCAGTTTCTGCCGGACATGTTCGACGAGGTGCTCCGCTGTGTCCGGCAGAAGAACCTCCTGATCGTGGACGCGGAGGCGCAGGTCCTGGGCGCCACGCACGCGGACGTGGGCGCCTGGCTCTTCGAGCGCTGGAACCTGTCGCGGGGACTGGTGGAGACGACGCGATGCCATCACAACCCCGCGCTGGCTTCGGAAAATCCCCGCTTCTCCGAGATCATTCACCTGGCCGACATCCTCGTTCGCGCCCTCCGATTCGGCAACGGAGGCGATGCGCGCATCCCGCGCGTCCATGAGGGGGCCTGGAAGTCCCTGGGCCTGCGGGTCGAGGATCTGGACGGCCTCCTGGAGGAGACCGGGGCCGAGATCGAGAAGGCCGTCGTCTTCCTCGACTTCATCAAGTGATCCATGGCGTCCGACGGGCCCAAGACGGACTCGGGCACCTACCGGGCGATGACGCCCTCCCCGGAGACGCTGGCCCTCCAGGAGACGGTCACCCGCATGTTCCTGGCCCAGGAGCCCGCCGAGGTCGCCCGGATCCTGGCCGAGGCGGGGAGCACGCGGCTCGGCGCGCGGGAGGCCGCCGTCTTCCTCTACGCCGGCGACCCGCCGGCCCTCGTCGGAGGCTCCCCCGCCCTCCTGCCGGACCCGGCGGTGGCCGACTACGTCCTGTCCGAGGGAAAGCCGGCCACGGTTCCCCACGCGGAAGGCCGCTTCATCACCGCCTTCCCCCTGCGGGCGCGGCAGGAGCGGGTGGGGCTCCTCGTCGTGGACGTCACCGGAAGGGCCGAGGAAGTGGCGGCCATGAACCTGGATCCCGTCTCGTTCCTGGCGGATCAGGCCGCCGCGATCCTGGCGAACCTCCGCCTGGTGACCCGCTCCATCGGGGAGTCGACCCTCCTTTCCAACATCCTCGACTCCATCACGAACGCCATCGTCACCCTCGACAACGAACGCCGCATCACGCGGCTCAACCGCAACGCCATGGCGATGCTTGAAATCGCCGCCGACGCGATCGGCCGCCCGTACCCCGAAGTCCTCGTGCCCGAGGTCGGCCGCGCCGTAGACGAGATCCTGCGCGACCTCGGACAGATGGGTTTCGCGATGGAGCGCATGGTCACGGCGCGTCTGCCTCAAGGGCTGGAGCTTCCCATGGCCGTCTCCGGCTCCATTCTTCGCGACGAACGCTTCGTGCCCCTGGGCTGGATCATCGTTCTGAGGGACATGACCGCCTCGCGGGAGCTGGAGCGCCTGCGCAAGCTCGACCAGATGAAAAGCGAGTTCGTCGCCAACGTCTCGCACGAGCTGAAGACCCCCCTCACCTCGATCAAGGCCTACACGGAAGCGCTCCTCGACATGGCCCAGGATCCTCAGATGAAGGATTTCCTCAAGGTCATCGACGAGGAATCCGATCGCCTGCTCTTCCTCATCAACGACCTCCTGAACGTCTCGCGCATCCAGTCCGGGCGGATGAAGATGCACTTCGAACTCGTGCGGCCCCGGACGATCGTGGACGAGGTCCTTCATATTTCCAAGGTCCAGTCCGACCGGCACCAGCTTGTCCTGGAGATCGCCGAGGAGTTGCCGGAGATGCTGCTGGACAAGGAGAAGATGAAGGAAGTCATGGTCAACCTCATCTCCAACGCGATCAAGTACTCGCCGCGGGGCGGTCGCGTGTGGGTCCGGATGCGGGCGGAGGAAACGAACCTTCGCGTCGAGGTGCAGGACGAAGGCATCGGCATCCCCCCCGAGCACCAGAAAAATCTCTTTCAGGCTTTTTACCGCGTGGATTCCTCCCACACGGCCCAGATTCCCGGAACCGGTCTGGGCCTGGTGATCGTGAAGGCGATCGTGGAGCACCACGGCGGCCGGGTGTGGCTGGAAAGCGAAGTCGGCCGGGGGACCACGTTTTTCGTCCTCATCCCCGTCCGCCGCGAGATCCGCCGGGGCGAACCCGGATCGGAACTGGGTTCGATGGCCTGACCGCCGCGGCGATCAGTAGGTGGACATGGCCTGGGGATACTCGAGCCCCGTGATCCGGGGCACGGTCTTTCGGGGATCCGCCGGATCCGCTTCGAGCACGCGGTTCTGTCCCTGCTCGAGAATCAGGGTGTTGCCGTCGTCGAGGCGCAGCGCCTGGACGGGGCGGGAAAGGTTTCCCAGCGTCCATACGGCCTTTCCGTCGCGGTCGATCTCGAGCACCTGGCCGCGCCGGTGGTCCACGACGAGGGTATTGCCGTTCTCCAGGCGCTGCGCCCGCCAGGCGAAGACGCCGGGGACCCGCATCTGCCAGCGCACCCGCCCGTCCCGGTCCACTTCGAAAAGCTGAAAGTTGGCGCAGATGAGCGTGGTCCCATGGTCCAGCCGCTGCACCGACATGGGCGAATTCACCGCGTGCTGCCACACGACGGCGCGCGTCCGGGCGTCGTACTCCGCCACGCGCCCGCCCGCGTGTTCGGCCACGAGGGTGTTTCCGTTTTCCAGCCGCACGGCGTCATAAGGGTACATGCAGCCGTCCAGGCGCCAGACGACCTCGCCGCCCTGGCGGCCCGAAGGCTTCACCTCGATCACCTGGTTGTGGTTCGTGTTGGCGATCAACACGTTTCCGTTGTCGAGCTTCCGGGCGGACCAGGCGTACTGCACGTTCTCCGTGTAGGACCAGACTTCCCGTCCCTGCCGATCGAACTCGCGAACCCCGTTCTGATCGCACACGAGCACGTGGCCGACGGTCATGCGGGCCTGCGGAACGAACGCGATCGTCAGAACGAGCTTCTTGGGAACTTCGGCCCGGCCGAAAAGCGGGCAGAAGACGCGGATCGACGCCGGGGTCGCGCCTTCGAGGACGCCCACGAAACGGTCTCCGTTTCTCAGCAGAACGCGGGCGAACCATCCCGGGGGAGGCTCGGAGGGCGCCCCCGGGCGGAAAAGGAAGATTTCGCGCACCGTACCCCGTTCCCAGGAGCGTTCCTCGCCGGAAGGCGGCACGAACCGGACGGCGTTCGCGTCGATCCCCCGGAGCGTGCCGTAGGCGACCTCGCCTTTGACCTCTTCCGGCCCCCCCGCTTTTTCCGCGATGAGGATGTCGCGCGGTTCCTCGCGAACCTCGGGGGGCGCGCCCCGAAGCGGAGACAGCGACAGGGACCGGATGTCCTCGCGCGCCAGGGTCAGGCGTCCGAACGACGCCTCCAGGACGAGGCGGCGGCCGTCGAAGGATTCCACCCTTCCGCTCAAGCGCGCCCCATGAAGAAGCCGCACCTGCTCCGCCTGAGGGTCGGGGCGAACCGGCCCACCGGACCCGAAGAGGAGGTGCGTCGCCTCTTCGAGAGGCAGCCGGCGCTCCCGGCCGGCCTGGCCCTCCCGGAACACCGCGACGCCGGCGGCCTGCACATCCACGAGCCGGCCTCGAAGTTCGGTGCGGTCCACCAGGAACAGGCGCTCCACGTCCTCCGGAAGTTGCTCCGTTGCATGCCTCTCGGACTGCGGAGGACCCGGGGGACGCGTGGGGGGCGTGGGAACGGGCGGGAGCGGTTCCTGGGCGGCGGCCAGAAGAAGCGCCAAGGCTGTTCCGATTCTCATGGGCCGCCTCGATGATACCCTCAACCCGAGGCATGGCGGGAGCGAATTCCGCCTCAATCCTTTGACCCGTCCGCGATCCGCCCCTAAAATCGGTGAGGTTTTCGGGAGCGGATCACCCGCTATGGCTCGACTCATCGTCAGCGACGGGACCCAGCAGCGGACCGTGGAACTCACCGATGCGGTGACCTCCATCGGCCGGTCGAGCGAGAACAAGATCGCTCTCGACGACAAGCAGTGTTCGCGACGCCATTGCCAGGTCGAGCGGACGGACCAGGGCTACAAACTCGTCGATCTCGAAAGCCGCAACGGCACGCGCGTCAACGACCGCCAGGTCAATCAGGCGCTCCTGCGCCCGGGAGACCGGATCCAGGTGGGCCGGCATGTCCTGACGTTCGAGGATCCCGATTTCCGGGATCCGGCGCCCTCGCCGGCGGCGCCGGCGGTGGCCCCCGCTCCCGCGCCGCCGGTCGCTTCCGCGCCGGCGGCTTCG